>CAYTVR010000095.1:0-23972 GCA_964441245.1 uncultured Saprospiraceae bacterium
ATTGCTCCTGAAGAAAAATTAGTTGACGATAAGTCTCTTCGATTTGTAAGTGATTGATTTTTGTATCATTTACATCTTGTTGATTGATAAGGCCTTCCTCATATTTGTTTTTGACAATAGTCAACAATGAATCAGAGGTCTCGATGTTTCGCTCCGTATTTTTGATCTGTTTTTGAATATTGATAATGTTATAATAATTGGCTACAAGATTATCTTGATACTGCTTTAGGCTAATGAGGTTATTTGATTTAGTGAGTTCAATATTGATATCTGCCAGCTTGACATTATTGTATCCATTCGGATTGTACAACTTGATGTCTATATAGTTATTAAGAGCAGTATTGTATTGAACGCCAGTTTGCACTTCTTGAAAGGTGCCTGGTGCACCACCAAATATTTCACTCGGAAAGAGGTTGACTCCCAATTTAGTATTGTTTACAAACTGTGCGGAAAGGAGATTACCTGTGATGTCGATGGTGCTGACAAGAGCAGCCAATCGCGATTTCTGAGCTTGAGAGAATCTAATTTCATTATTCTCTAGATCTATACTATTGTCCACTGCAAAGCTTATAAGATCATCTACCGAAGTAAAAACTTTTGAGGCAGACTTAGATGAACGCTCCACCTGACTGTAGCTATGACTCGCAAATAATAAAAAAATGAAAATTAATGATTTGTATCGCATTGTACCTTTCTTTATAAATTGATAGGTTAAAGATGCAATGCAATGCCAGATTATTCAACGGCAAAATAGGTGAAGTGGACAAAATAAGGATGAAGTGGACAGAAGGTATGGTCAGTTTTGAGTCATCCATTCTAAAAAGCTAGTAGCCTTTAATTTCCCGATGATTATATCTTCTTGAAAATTAATGGTCAGAGATACTTTAAGTTTTCGATTAAAATAATGATGTGCTTCTTTGATCGCTTTTCTACTGACCAAATGCTGACGACTAGTTCTAAAAAAACTAGTAGAAAACTGATTTTCTAATTCATTCAATTTTTGACTCAATGGATGTCTTTGTTCTTTGAAGGTATAGGCAAATACGGTATCATGATGAATATAAAACAATGCTATATCACTGACAGATAAAGGTGTTATTTTATCACCTTTTCTAATCAAAATGGACTTTGGAGACGGAGCTAGTTGTTGTTTTAGCAAGCTAAGTAATTTGCTTTGTTCATTGACTTTCTCTTCTCTATCACCTTTTAATAATGAAAATTTATTCAATGCAAGCTTTACCGTTTCCTGACTAAATGGTTTCAATATATAATCTATGCCCAATGTCTTAAAAGCCTTCAAGGCATATCCATCATAGGCTGTACAGTAGATAATTGGGGCTTTTACTTCCACTGTTTCGTAAATGGTGAAACTTAACCCATCGCCGAGTTGTATATCTGAAAAAATTAAATCTATTTCGGGTGCCTTCTTCAAAAACTCAATACCATCCTCTACGCTAGATAATATGCTAACTATTTCTATTGTAGCATCAATACTTAGTAGCGTTCTTTCTAGATCTTTAGCCGTATAGAGCTCATCTTCAATAATTACTATTTTCATCTGTTTAAAATTTTTCAGCAGTAAGAATATGCAGAAAAATCTCTGCACCTATGTAACCGCTGCGCTCTCTCATAATATTTATTAATCATACACTTGCGTGTTAATTATGATTAATAAATATCATGATCGTTTCATGTATTTAGGATTGGTATGGTTACGGAAAATAGGTCATCCGTTTGCTTGATCATAACATCAGCCTGTCCAAACAATTCGTACCGCTTTCTAAGATTCTCCAGACCGCTTCCTTCTCTTTCTGTCAACTTCAATGAAGTAATATTATTGGATACCCTTATTGTCTGAGCGCTATTACTCAAAGAGATATGCATTGGATTCTTTGGGGTGAAGTAGTTATGCTTAAAGGCATTTTCAACCAACGTTTGGATAGCAAGCACAGGAACCATCTGTTCCAAAATAGATTCATCGATATCTATAGAATAAGTAAAACTATCACCAAATCTAATCTTTTGTAATTGAATGTAATCGTTAACAAAGTTCAATTCAGACTCAATCGTCACTAAATCGCTATTATGTGAATCAACAGAATATCTAAGAAAATCAGATAACTGAACTGTATATTTTTCTGCAATTTCTTTATCATCGTGGATCAAAGACTTCAGTATACTCAAGGCATTAAATAAGAAATGTGGCTGGAGTTGCTGAGTGAGCGTTTGCTTTTGAGCTTTAAGGTTTTGTAATTCTAAATCATTTGCTCTTTTGTCAGCCTTTATTTTTTCTTGCTCATGGATTATTGAGTTGATAATAATCAGAATAATAGTATTTAGAGCAAGTACCGTAATAAGTGGAAATATGATGAAATCGATAACATCATCTCGCATGATTTTTCCATCTATCCCAAAAATTAATTTGACAATATTCGAAGCATAAGCAAAAAAATAACTCAATCCATAAATGAGCCACTTAGATTTAATTTTTGACTTAAAAAACAAATAACTATTAAACAGCCAATACATCACCATGCTCATAAATGCAGAAATAAAAACGATAAGGCTTTGGTCAATAGATAAAATATCAAAAATATAAAAAGGACTAGCTCCATACAGGGCTAGAAGCGGCGAGCTTATTATGGCATATTTTAAAATTTTACTATTCACGTATATTATTGATTTGTCAACAACTAAGGTAATTTATCCTATCAAAAGAGAACTCACAAATTGTGGAAAACTTATTCAATAAATGTGGAAAACTCTGTTTGTGGAAAATTTGTCACCAAGTACTACCTCAAACAAAAAACTTCAAACAATTAGTTATCAATACTTTACACTAAAATAAAGAAAGTATCTTGAAATTGTTGGTAACTTAGTTACTAACAACAAAAAAATTTATTTTAAATAAATAAAAACACAATGTTTGTAACATTTTCACCATTTTATTGGACAAATATATAACTTGCCTTCTTCTCCCCTACATTAATGATGTAACAACTAATCTCAGAAACCTAGTTCCCAGAAATTTATTGGAAAATTAAACATACTACTAAACTTTAGTTTAAACCCTTTTTTTTAAAATTAAACGAACAATGAGAAAACAAATCTTTGCACTGTTTTTGTGCTTAATCACGATTAATTTATTTACCGCTTGTGTATCTAAGAAAAAATTCAGCCAATTGTTAAATGATAAAGAAGCAATTGATCAAATGCTTAGCGATAAAGAACAAAAGGTCAAAGACCTAGAAGCAAGCGTAACTGAACTAGAAGATGCTAAAGCAAATATGGAAACTGAATTCGCCACTGAAAAGACTAAATTGACTGGAGAATTAGACCAGAGTCAAAAAGATTTAGCAGCAACTAAAGAAGAAATGGCTAGCGTACAAACAGCAGCCGAAGAGAATGCTGCAAAATTGAAAACAATGGAAGAAGGTATGAAAGGAGCTTTTGAAACCTATGCTAAAAGTGGCCTAAATGTTTTACAAAAAAACGATCTTTTATATGTTGATCCTATTGCGCCTATTCGATATGGAAGTGGATCCACTCGAATTGATGACGAAGCCAAAACAGCTTTAGCGAACATGGCAGAAGTTTTGGTAAATAATCCTAAAATTAAAATCTTGGTAGAAGGTCATACAGATAATGTTCCTTTAATCGAAGGAGCACGATTTAAAAATAATATTGAATTGAGTTATGCACGTGCGAATAGAGTAGTCAGAGAATTAGTCAACCTTGGAGTCAATCCCAATCAGTTATCCGCTGTAGGTAGAGGCGAAAATATGCCTTTGATCATGGATGAAAATGATTCTGATGAAGCTAAAGCAATGAATAGAAGAACTGAGTTTGTAGTGGTAGCGAATGTGGGTGGTTTGTATGAAATGACCAAAGGTATTTAAGTGTTAAAAAGTACTACTTTCTGATACTTATCGGAAAATAGGTTCTAAAAGTTAATTCCGATTGGAATGTTCCTTAATTAATATAATATATTGGTATCCTTGATACCTCGCCCCTGTTAAATTGCAAGTTCTAACAGGGGCTTTTTTCATTTTAGCGAAAGCTTAAGAGTGCTCAGAATTAACTGGATCAAAAATTATATTTAGATTTGTGTAACTTAGGAATATGTAATTAATAAGTTGCAACACAGGTGAGAATTTGTTTTTTCTTTAATCAAGGCAAAAAACATAGCTGTCTGCCTGAGGCGGCCGGCGAGGCTTTTTAACGCTGAGTAAAGGAAAAGAAAACTCAAACTGTTATAAGTTATTATTTTCATGTTCCTTAGATCAATTCCTCATCCCTTAAATGCATTATTATGAACTGGCGATCTACTCTAGGTACTCTTTTCTTTATTGGCATATCTATTTCTCTAATCGGTCAAAACAATATCTTCCAAAAATTTTATTCCGGTATAGGTTCTACTAAATGTCACCAATCCATGATGACGGATGATGGAGGCATTCTGATGGCTGGCTTTGCTAATAATGGTGCTGGGATTGAATATTTTTTTCTTTCCAAAGCAGATTGTCAAGGAAACATCGATTGGTATCATTTACATGAAAACACCTCCTCTCTTAACAATCCGGGCATTTCTATTCACCAAACAATGGATGGTGGATTTTTTATAGGCTACAACACCGGTACACCAAATGCTTATGAAATCGTAGTCCTTAAAATAGATGATGTAGGAAGCATTCAGTGGAAAAACATCATGCTTGGTGCACGAAATGATAAAGTCCATCGAACGCTTCAAACTGCCGACGGAGGTTATCTTTTGGTTGGAACAACGAATACTTATGGTCAGGATAGTAATGGAAGTGTCCAAAGTTATCGAGATATATATGTTGTCCGATTAGATAGTGATGGCCAGGAATTGTGGTCGAAAACCTTTGGTAAATCCGAATCTATTGAAGAGGCTTGGGATGTCATCCAAGCTTCCAATGGTACTTATGCCATTACAGGTCGCTATGGCCATAATGAGGCGACTTATGCCTTTTTAATGTTTTTAAATGATGATGGAACAGTGGCTTCGACGACGGTTTATGGTTTGGGTAATCATCGAACTATTGCTTATGGGATTGCGAATAGTGCCAATGGACAAATAGTCATTACGGGAAGTACAACAGTGAATAAAGAAAATTTTGATAATGATCCCGATGCTTTTTTAATGCAAACTGATTTGGAGGGAAACATCACTTGGGCGCATTCATATGCTGGAAGTAATTCAGATGGCTCAGATATAGGAACCTCTGTAGTTACTTTTCAAGATGGATTGGCGATAGCCGTAGCAAGCATGTCCTACCCAACTACTGGCTTTGTCCCCAATAAACATATTTTGATACAAACGGATGCTCAAGGAGATTTAGTGAAAACGATTTCTTATGTTAATGGCAGTGGTCATTTTCCTTCTATTCACAAAAATACAGCACAAACTGGTTTATTGCTTTCTGGATTTTCTAATGAAAATTCTTTACAATTCAAACCACATTTGACCCGAGTGGATGAGACATTAAGCAGCAGTTGTAATGACATTGATCTCACGAATCGAACAACTCAACAAACGCTCATTTTTGATGTTACCAATCCTCCAGTCAACGAAGGAACGGGAAGTTTTTGGTCACTTTTAACCAATCAATCATCTAACAGTGATTTTGAATCAATCAATACTTTATGTGAAACAATCAACAATGTAATTTGTGCACCTTTAATGACTGAAACAACATCATTAGAGACTTCGTTTTCAGTTGGAGATCTTGTCCCTAATCCAGCTAATGATCAGATACAAATCGAATTAGTAGCTCAGGAACGTGGCGTTATTCGATCAGATTTTTATAGTCAGACCGGTGTTTTGATCTCATCTGATATATCGAATTTAATTGCCGGAAAGCAATGGCATCATATTCCTTTAGAAAATTTGACTAATGGCATTTATATCCTAAAAATGAATTTTGAAGATCAAGTGATCACTCGAAAAGTGATGGTGATGAAATGATAGATATTGGTTATCCAGATACTCTGTTTCTCTAGCCTCGTGATCTTCACTTCGTTTCGATTGGATATTACGCATCTACAAAATACATGGTTATTTTTCCTAGGTTTTGAACGTCAACGAGATCGCGAGCAATGCATTTATATTTATGCTTGACTAATTCATATGTTGTCTTGGAAATATTAATTTTCCCAATAGCGCCATTGGCTTCCATTCGACTCGCAATGTTAACGGTGTCACCCCAGATATCATAAGCAAATTTTTTCTGTCCGATCACTCCTGCGACGATTGGACCACTATGTATGCCCATTCTCATCCCCCAGTATTTAAGACCTTTCGATTGCTTTTGTTGAATGCGTTGATTCATGAATTTCATCATTTCTAAACCTGCAGCGATCGCATTGATTGGATTATTTTCGGTCGGTGCCGGAATGCCTGCAACACACATGTATGCATCTCCAATCGTTTTAATTTTTTCTAAACCATATTGCCCAATAATTTCATCAAAAGCTTCGAAACACGTGTTCAATTCTGCTATCAATTCTTCTGGACTCATCTTATTAGCAATCTCAGTAAAGCCACTAAAATCTGTAAAAATCACCGTTGCCTTATCATATTTTTTAGGTGTCGCAAAGCCTTTTTCTTTAAGTTCATTTGCGGTTTCTACAGGAAGAATATTCAACAATAGTTTTTCAGATTTATTACGCTCAATAGCAATTTCCTCTTTCTGTTGTTCGATCGCTTGGTTCTTTTGACTTAATTTTTTATTGATCTTTCTAGAGTAAATCAAACTACCAAAAACTAATAAAGAGATCAAACCCAACAGTGCTCCAATTCCAAATAAAAACCGCTGTACTCCTTTTTGTTTTTCAATTTCCAAGCGACTAATTTCATCGTTCATTTTGTACAATTCCTTTTCTTTTTGCTCTTCTTTTAGTAGCATTTCTTGACGTTCTATTTCTCTGTTGGTGACCTCTTCGAATCTAGCTTCTTTTTCTTTTTGAGCGGCCAATGCGTTTTCTTTTTCTACATTGAGTAATTTTTCTTTTGCCAATTGAAGCTCCTGTTTAGTCCGTTGGGCTTCTAATAGTTGATTAGCTAATTTTGATTCTTTAATTTCTTTATCCTTACGGAGAATGGACAATTCTTTTTCTTTTCGATCATCTTCCAACTTTAAATTGTCTAAGGCGAGTTGCTGTTTGTCTGCTTCCAATTTTAATTGAGCGATACTTAATTCTTGTATTTCTTGATCGATGATAAAAAGTCTAACTTCTCTTTCTATTCGCTCCAATGAAAACTGATGTTGACGTAAACTTTCTTGTCGAAAACGCTCTTCAAATTGTAAAGAGTCTCGAAGGCTTAAGTGCTCTTGAAAATATTCTAAAGCACGATCATATTCATATAATTGGGTATGAATCTGAGCAGCCGTATAACAAATTTCACTTAATAATTCAGCGTTTTTCTCTTGGTGTGCTTTTTCATATCCTATATCAACATAACTCCGAGCATTGTATAAATCTTGTTTTTCCAAGTACACGGTTGCCAGTAGTTGATTGATTTCTGTTCTTTCTTTTTGCACTGACAAAAGATGGTCAATACTCGTTTGGAAATCGCCTAAATTATAGTACGCGATTCCAATATTCATAGACAAGGTCGTTTTAGTAATCTTATCTTTTTCTAAATTCAAGCTCAAAGCCTGTTTAAAATATTGAATAGCTAATTCATAGTTTTTTAAAAAATTATAATTGTATCCCAGATTATTGTAAACGACCAATAAGTTTTCGCTCGGGGCATTGCTTTGCTCTAACAATTGCTTAATTTTCAAATTATATCGCAAGGCATTTTCGTGATCTTTATTCAGAGAATAATTTTTGACTACCTTTCGAAAAAGGTTTATTTGAGCACTTAGATTATTTTCCTTTTGATGCAGTTTTAGGATTTTTTGATAATAAAAATAAGCACTATCTGGTTTGGACAAATTAGAGTAAGCATTTCCGATTAAGTCGAATACTTCTATTTTTTCTTTTAGTGTATTTTCATGAATATCAAAGTGCGTTTCTAAATTTTGATAGTATTTTAAGGCAGGTTCATACAGCTTTTCATTCGCATAAATTTCTCCAATTGACAGACAAATCTCTTCCATGTAATCTGTATCCTTTCCTGTTTTCACTTCTTCAAAAGCTCTTAACCAATAAGATAATATTCGTCCGGGACTGCCATCATTTATCTTTTCTTTTTTTGCTGTATTAATCAATTCTTTTACCCCATCCATTTGAGCGTTTACGCCAATAGAGAAAAAAAGCAAAAAGCAAAAAAGGAATATTCTCATCTTATCTTTTAATTTAAACGATAACTTAATGCCACTCTCCAAATTCGCCGTGATTGAGGATTATAAATTAATCCATCTCCATCAGAAACAGCATCAATACCTGAGTATTGCTTATTGAAAAGGTTTTTTATTTTTAAATGAGCAAATAAGTTTTTATTGATTTTATATCTTCCTGTCAGATCCAAAGTATAAAATCCAGAACTGTATAAAAAATTAAATGTTTGTAAAAGCTCAGGTGCTTGCAGCAATATAGAGTTTCGAGTTAAACTGCTGGTCATCAAAGTTTGATCTAAAATAAGACTTAATTTATTACTAGGTTGAGCTTTAATTTGCCATTGGAACATATAATCTGGTTGCGACCGAAGATCGTTTAAATCTAAAATCGTTTCTTCTTCTTGATCAAAAGAAAAAGACTTAAATAACTCTCGCCCTTTTACATAGCTAAAATTGATTTGGGTACTCAATTTCCCCGACGGGACTAAATACGGAAATTGAAGACTTCCTTGAATACCATAAAATTCAGCTTTAGACTCCTCATCATTATCATAACCTAAAGTCAAATTATTCACATCCTCATTATTTAATTGAATAGCATAGTTAATGAAATTTTTAGTTCGATTATAAATCAAGGCCACATCAATATTCAAAAATTTTCGAGGAGACCAACGAGTCCCCAATTCAACGCTTAAAGTTCTTTCTGGTGTTAAACCAGGAGCCCCTGTTTGTATGTTTTCAATATTCAAAGAATTGACAGCATAGGTCGTTGCAGCATAAAAAGGAGATGGAAAACGAAAAGCAGTTCCCGAAGAAGCTCGAAAACTTAATGCATTATTTACTTTATAAAGGAAGGCAACTCTCGGATTAAGAAACGAGTTATCTGATTGTAGATAGTTGTCCCATCTACGTAAATATTGAGCACCTAAAATGGCATTTACTTTTTTAAAATTAAAATACATTTCCATGAAGGAACTTAATTCGAAATATCTAGTTCCATTGACCAATACTCGATCTAAATTGGGTGGTGCATTTGTCACCGTCACAGGGTTTTTCCGAAAGGTTTGTAAAGGAGTTCCATTGGCATATTGCAAGTTAGTACCCGCCGAAACGTCTATATATTTTCCAATATCAAAATGGACTAAAGTTTCTAAATTTCCTTCCCTTGACGATGCTGCACTAAAACGATTGTCAGAAAAATAATATTCATCTCTTAGCATCGCTAAAGAATCCGTTTCTCCAAAGAAAAAATTCTCATAAAAAATCGCAATCAGTGGATTCACATAAGCTTGAGAACTTCCAGGATCTGTTCTATAATCTGTAAATCCTAAACTTGTTTTCCATCCCCACTTTTTATATTCTTTGGTATAATCTAAGGATAGGTTAGTGATGAATTCTCCAAAATAGTTGAGTGGACTCGCATAAGAAACGGCTAAAGGACTGATTCCAATCGCACTATGATCCCGTCGAAACATTCGATTAATCATCAAATGAAAATTCTGGTATTTGAGATCAACTCCTAGCAAATTACTGAGGTGGGGGAGCTGACTAATGGTGGGTGCTCCTCTTTCTCCTTGATAATTTTGTCGCTCCAAATAATAACCTTCATCTAAATCCAATACCGTCGTATACACATCTGGATTATAAAGGGTATCCAAATCATAGACCACATTTAAATCATTAATCCCTGTATAACTTCCATACAATTGAAACTTTAAGACCCGTTTATTCCGACCTAACTTTCCTCCTACCATTAAATCCAAATTATTATAACCTCTTGCTCCCAGGCCTAAATCTGACTGAACATAGATTGGACGTTCTGTATCCTTCATAATGATATTAATGACGCCAGCAGAAGCATCGGCACCATAAAGAGTGGCCGCTGGTCCGTATATTACTTCTATTCTTTCGGCTTGTCGAATAGGTAATTGTGCGCCAATGGGCATTCCACTGACAACGAAAGGTTTTACCGGTACATCATTAATCAAAATTTTTGCGTAGGCATTCCCTAACAAACCTCTCATCAAAAAGGTTTCTCCTTCCAGACCTGAACCGGGTTGAGAGACTCGTATCCCAGGTAAGTTTTTTAAAACGTCTGTTAGTGTGACAAAACCATTCTCTCTGATTTCCTCTCCGGTCACCACATAGATCGTAAAAGGTAAGTCAGCAACTTCCTTTTCGGTACGACTACCCGATATCACTTTTGTGGTATTTAATAAAAGGTTATCTCCATTGCGAACATCCTTCCAATTTAACTGATCCAAATCAATTTGAATACTATCGACTTGAGCAATTAGTTGTACACTAAAAGCTAAGATGAATGACAATAATAAAAAGAGAATATTCAAATATTTTCTCATGTAAATGTATCTCGTTTTGAAGAATATTTCTTACAAGATAAAAAATATAAGGGGTTTGACTATTGGACTTAACCAATTTATTTCGCCATTTTTTTCTCACATAAATGGTTCACTAATCTCCCACGCTCTATCAATGGATAATTTAGCCGACTTTAATTGTTCCGCACAATGATGTAACTCTTTAGCTAGTTTTATCCGCCCTCTCTCTTTATCTTGTTGAGCATCATCTTGAATTTTATGACTTAATAGATCTAAAAATTCTGCTAAAGCATCATATCTTAAATCTCCAATGTCGGTGGATAGGTCTTTTAGTGTACCTTTATATTTTTTAATGGATACTTCATGGATCATATTTTTGATACTTTTATCTTGACGTTTAAAAATCTAATTGCTTGGTTTCCCAAATAAAAAAACCTCAATAGCCACTAATTGACTATTGAGGTCTTATCTACTAAGGGAATCAATACTAATACGGAAATTCCATATTTGCATTGCTGTAATATACGTAAGCCCAAGTAGATATGAAAAGGATGAAAAAGATAAATAGACCCGCCAAAAGGCGTGCTTTTCCTCCTGCATTTTGAATTTCTTCTGACATTACTCTTGAATTTTATAAAATTTGTGTGACTATTTTTAATTTAATGATACAAAGTAAAGCAAAAATTATAAAACAAGCAAACTGATAAGGATCAAAGAGTGGATGTCCGTTCAATCTCTTTCTTTCTATTCTCTTTCTTTTTTTGACAAAAAACAGAATCATGAAATCTACTTTTTCAAAAATATGCCAGAAGTCTACTTTTACTCCTCCTTCGAATTGGCTTCGAATTAAAACCATTGATATGCACACGGGCGGCGAACCTTTGCGCGTCATCGTAGAAGGTTTTCCTGAATTAAAAGGAAATAATGTTTTAGCCTATCGACAATATGTAAAGACTCATTATGATCATTTGCGCAAAGCACTCATGCACGAACCTCGTGGTCATGCGGATATGTACGGTTGTCTTTTACTTCCACCTAATACTCCCGATTCTGATTTTGGAATTTTGTTTTTACACAATGAAGGTTACAGCACCATGTGCGGTCATGCGGTTATTGCGATTACTAAGTTAGCCGTAGAAATGAATTGGGTGACTGCACAAGAAAAAGAGACTCCCGTTACGATCGATGCGCCTTGCGGGCAAATTAAGGCTTTCGCCAAAATGGAGAATGGAAAAGTCGCTAGTGTTTATTTTCATTGCGTTCCATCTTTTGTAATAGCGCTAGACCAAGAAGTTGAAGTTCCAGGAATAGGAATGCTTTCTTATGATTTGGCTTATGGTGGAGCCTTTTATGCTTATGTCGATTCCGATAAATTAGGTCTTGATTTGATTCCTGAAAACTATGCCCTATTGATTCAAAAAGGCATGGACATCAAACGGGCCGTCATGAATAGTAGTGATCTGATCCAACATCCCTTTGAAGAGGACTTGAGTTTTTTATATGGAACTATTTTCATTGGAAGTCCTATCTCTGCGGGAATTGATAGTCGCAATGTTTGCATCTTTGCTGAAGGAGAAGTGGATCGTTGTCCGACTGGATCAGGAGTCTCTGGTCGTCTGCCAATTCATTATCGAAGAGGCGAAATTCAAATTGGAGAGCAAATGACTATTGAAAGTATTACCAAAAGTGTGTTTACCGGTTCAATCGTTCGGGAAGAAAAATATGGCCCTTTTGATGCCGTGATCCCACAGGTGGAAGGGACGGCTTTTATTACTGGACAACATGAGTTTTTAATTGATCCTGATGATCCTTTTGGGGAAGGTTTTTTTCTTTAGACTAGTGTTCAGGCATTAAAGTGTTAGGGTGTTAAGGATGCTTGAACGTGAACACCCTAACACTTTAACACCTTTTAATACTTTAACATCAATCCCTAAATCGCACGACATTGTTCTTTCATCCATTCTATTTCAGCGGGTTCTAATAGTGGACTCAGCTTTTCGAATACTTCTTGATGATAATTATTTAACCAATTTTTTTCTTTCGTTGTTAATAAATCGACATCCACTAATTTTAAATCGATAGGAAATAAAGTCAATGTTTCAAATTTTAAAAAGCGACCATATGGGCTTTGTCCTGCTTCAACGACTAAGATCAGATTTTCAATTCTAATCCCATATTCTCCTTCTTTATAAAAACCTGGTTCATTAGAAGTAAACATACCTGGTTCGAAAACCGTAGAGCCTCTACTCGTCGTTATGCTTGTTGCAATACCTTGAGGCGGTTCATGAACATTGAGGAAAAAACCGACTCCATGACCTGTTCCGTGTCCATAATTTAAGTGCTCATTCCATAAGGCTTGTCGAGCCAAAATATCCATTTGTACACCAACTGTTCCATGCGGAAAATGAATGGTAGCTAGTGAGATATGACCTTTTAAGACTAAAGTGAAATTTCGTTTCTCTTCTGCGGTGGGCGTTCCAAGTGTTGTTGTTCGAGTGATATCAGTAGTCCCGTTGGTATATTGTCCGCCCGAATCTAATAGTAAAATTCCATTAGGTTCAAGATGTGCACAATCTTTTTCATTGGCTCGATAATGAACGATGGCTCCATTTCCTCTGTAGCCTACAATGGCTGAAAAACTTTCCCCATGATAATCTCCTTGTGTAGCGCGGAGCTCACTCAATTTTTCACCGACTTCTACTTCACTCACTTTTCGTTTGGGTAATGTCGCTTCCAACCAACGATACAATCTCGTCAATGCTACACCATCTTTAAGCATAGCAGTTTTGATATTCGTTACTTCTGTTTCATTTTTTAATGCCTTTAGTTCGCGAGCGATATTAGCTCCTTCTACTATTTGATCTTGTTGGATCGTTTGACATAATAAAATGCTTGTTGTGCCTTTATCAATCAGAATTTTTTGATCTGCATCTAAATTTTTCAAAAAAGATTGGATCTCTTCATATGGTTTGATTAGTACGCCATCGTTTCTAAGTTTTTCTTTTAGCTCAGGCGAAAGCTTCGACTCACCTACAAAAAGATAGGCGACTTTTTCACCAACTAGCGCATAACTCACAAAGACTGGATTGCATTCAACATCTTTTCCGCGAAGGTTAAAAATCCAAGCAATATCATCCAAGGTAGATACTAAATGATACTGTGCACCTTGCGTCTCCATTCGCTCTCGAATTTTTTGCATTTTTTCATTTCGGCCCAAGCCAGTATATTTTACATCTAATTCAAAAATTGGTGCCGATGGAATTTCAGGGCGATCTTTCCATGTAGCTGGAATAAGATCTATTTGGTGCAAGAGTTCAATATCCTTTTTATAAAAGGTTTTAGCTAATCGTCGAATTTGGCCAACAGAAAAAAGCATTCCATCGCATCCTACCTTCGCTCCCTGAGGCAAACGATCCGCTAACCAAGCTTCATGCTCAGGAGCATGTGGAATCCCTTGTTTGTGTAAAACCATTTCACTATTGGCCAATTGAGTTTCCGCTTGTAGAAAATATCTTGAATCTGTCCATAGACCAGCATCTTCTTGTGTAATGATAACCGTGCCAGCAGAACCTGTAAAACCAGAAATCCATGCTCTTGTCTCCCAGTGAGTTGCCACATATTCACTTTGGTGAGGATCGCTACTTGGAATAATGTAAGCTGCGAGTTGATTTTTTTTCATTTCTTGACGAAGAACAGCAATTCTATCATTAATGGTCATTTCTAATATTTTAGAGGTTAAAGCGTAAAATTTAAAAACTCAATAATCCTGTTGATTGGAGCAAGTTCGTCATAAAATCAGGCTTCAAAAAATAAATTATAATTTATTTAACTTTTTTTTTCAAAAAAATATAAATCGTAAAAAAAGGCCAAAACACCTTGTAAGTATTTGATTTTTAGATATATATTAAATATTATTTTTAAGTATTGGCACATTTTTTGATGATTTTTTTGCCTTCCGACTGGACATATTAAACAAAAGTAGTTATATTGCAGTATAAGAATTGAACAAACGGCTGCAAAATGGGTTTAAAACCTACATACTTTTCCGACTATTTCTGCTGACTATCAATTCATTACGTTCTTCTACACTAAGAAAGCTCATTTTTACTGAATGATTGCGGATAATTTCCGTTGTCAACTTTTTATTATAATCCTATTGTTTCATTTATAAGAGAAAACCAACCCGGTAATATGCTAAAACAAAGTTTAAATCATAGATTACTACAAAAATTATCGCCCCAACAAATTCAACTGATGAAATTGTTGCAGATACCTACGGCGACCTTGGATCAGCGTATTAAGGAGGAATTAGAAGCTAATCCAGCACTTGACGAAGGAGAAGAAGTGGACGAGTTGAATGATATTGCTAAAACTAGCGAAGATTCCTATTCTGATAGTGAGAATGAAGTCAAAGATCCTGACGAACCCAAACGAGAAGATGAATTTGAATTAGATGATTATCTCACAGATTATATCGAAGATGACCCTTCTAGCTATAAACTCAAGTCCAATAATTACTCTACTGATGATGAAGAAAAAACCATCCCAATCGCAGTAGAAGATACTTTTCACGAATATCTAGAGCAACAATTAGGGATGCTCAAACTAAAAGATGATCGAGAATTAACGATCGCGAAGCAAGTTATTGGAAGTATCGATGACGATGGATATCTTCGACGTGATCCAGAATCAATCATTGATGATTTGATGTTTTCACAAAATATTTCTACTTCCGAAGAGGAAGTACTTAATCTGCTCAAACAGATTCAACGATTTGATCCTCCCGGCATTGGTTCCAGAGATTTGAGAGAATGTCTGATGTTACAGTTAGAAATTAAATCAGATGCTGGTCCTGATCTAACTGATGAAGAAGTCGTTACCTGCAAATTAGCTTATCGGATTATCGATGAATACTTTAATGAGTTTTCAAAGAAACATTATCAAAAATTACAACGATATTTAAGCATTACTGAAAAGCAATTAAAATTTGCTATCGATGAAATCTTAAAGTTAAATCCAAAACCTGCTAGTGGACATCGAGGTAGTAATAGTCGATCACATCATTATATCGTTCCTGATTTTACGATTGTAAACAGAGAGGGAGAATTAGACCTTACGCTGAATTCTCGAAATGCTCCAGACCTTCGGATCAACGATCAGTATAAAGATATGTTGATGTCTTATAAAGTCAACAAAAAGGTGAAGAAAAACACCAAGCAGGAAAAAGAAGCAGTAATGTTTATCAAACAAAAAATTGATTCTGCAAAATGGTTTATCGATGCTATTCGTCAAAGACAACAAACAATGTACAAGACGATGTATTCGATCATGCAATATCAGTATGACTATTTCCGCACAGGTGATCAGAAGAAGCTTCGCCCAATGATTTTGAAAGACATTGCAGACATTACAGGTTTAGATATTTCCACTGTTTCGCGTGTAGCGAATAGCAAATTTGTGCAAACTGAATTTGGTACTAAACGATTAAAAGATTTCTTTTCTGAATCTTTACAAACAGATAGTGGTGAAGAAGTTTCTACTTTGGAAGTCAAAAAAATATTGACGGACATCATCGATGAAGAAAACAAACGTAAACCTTTTTCTGATGAAAAACTAAAAAATATTTTACGAGAAAAAGGATACAATATCGCTCGTCGTACCGTTGCTAAATATCGAGAACAATTAAATGTTCCTGTCGCACGATTAAGAAAAGAATTATAGTCAATCTTCGACTATACCAACCAAATTCATTTGGTTCATTAAATGGTTCATCATAAAAATTGATGAACCATTTTTTTTATTCTTTTATTTATATTTGTCAGATGACGACTGAATATCAGCTTTACAAACAGATTGGTTTTATTACGGGGCCACTTCTCTTTTTATTTTTTTTATTGGCTCCTTTTGAAATTCACTCTCCAATCGCGCAAAAAGTCATTGCCGTAGCGGCATGGATGGTTATTTGGTGGATCACAGAAGCTGTTTCAATTTCTGTAACGGCTTTGATTCCATTGACTTTATTTCCTATTCTTGGAGTCATGGAAATAAAAACGGTTACAGCTAGTTATGGTAGTCCAATCGTATTTTTATTCTTCGGAGGTTTTGTATTAGCTCTTGCCCTAGAAAAAGTCAATTTACATAAACGTATCGCACTCAACATTATCAAACTAACTGGGACTAGTGCAGACCATATTATCCTTGGCTTTATGATTGCAACGGCCTCTTTGAGTATGTGGATTAGCAACACAGCGAGTACTGTTGTGATGTTACCCATCGCGATATCCGTGATTAAACTTTTGATGAATGATGAAGATGGATTTACAGAAGGAGATCAAAATTTTGCACTTAGCATCATGTTAGGAATTGCTTTTGCAGCAAACATTGGTGGTGTCGCTACCTTGATTGGAACGCCCCCCAACTCCGTGCTCGTTGGTTTTATGGAAGAAGAACATGACGTGGTTATTTCTTTTTTCACCTGGATGCAAATGGGAATTCCCTTTTCATTAATCATGCTCAGTATTACTTATTGGGTGATCGTCAAATGGGTTTATCCAAATGGCTTAGATGATTTTAAAAATTCCTCCAACGTCATTCAGACAGAGTTGGATAAACTTGGTTCCGTTAGTAAAAATGAAAAAATAGTCTTAGCTGTTTTTGCCATGGCTATTCTTCTTTGGGTTTTTCGAACCCTCATCAATAGCTATTTTCCAGAGCTAAAATTATCGGATGCTGGAATAAGTATGATGGCCGCTTTAACTTTATTTTCCTTGCCTTATAGTTTGAAAAATGGTGGCTTTGTCTTGGACTGGAAAGACACTATAAATTTACCTTGGGGAATATTGATTCTTTTTGGTGGAGGTTTGGCTTTAGCCAAAGGAATGTCAACTGCGGGGATTATTGATTTTATCGGCCAATTAATCGCATCTTACAGAGGACTAAGTATCATTGCTATTTCTGCTTTATTGATCTTAGTGATGTTGTTTATGACAGAGTTGATGAGCAACGTTGCATTGGTTTCTATTTTTGTACCAGTCGTTGCTGGAATCGCTTTAGGATTAGAGGCATCTATTTTACACTTGACGATTCCAATTGCGATGGCTTCGAGTTGCGCCTTTATGTTACCAATGGCTACCCCGCCAAATGCGATTGTTTTTGCAAGTGGACATATCAAAGTATATCAAATGGCAAAGGTTGGAATCATTTTAAATGTAGTCGCCGTTCTCTTGATCGTTTTGTTTACAAAGTTTTTAATTCCAGTTTTGTTTTAAATCCGAAAGGAGAAAATAAAATCTATATTTTAAAATAGATCGTTATTCGAATCCCTGTGATGTTTTTTTTTCAACCTGCTGAATTTCTAAATGAAAAAAATCTAACGAGTTCAAACCCTATATCATATGAATTTACAAAAGGAACTTATCCTACCTTGTGGAGTGCAACTTCAAAATCGAATTGCCAAATCTGCTATGAGTGAGAATATGTCTCCTCGACATCATAGTCCGACAAAAGCCATTATTCATGCTTACAAACGCTGGGCGGATGGTGGCGCTGGTTTAATCATAACAGGTAACATCATGATCGATCGAAAGGCTATTGGGGAACCAGGCAATGTCATTGTTGAAGATAAAACTGATTTTGAATTATTACAACAATGGGCCAATGTTGTCAAAGGCACAGGTTTACATATTTGGCCACAACTCAATCATCCTGGTCGACAAGCTATTGGAGCAATAAATAAAGAAGTAGTCGCTCCCTCTGCTATTATGACAAATGTAAAAGGCATGTCGGCATTTTTTAAACAACCTCGGGCATTAACCGAGTTCGAAATTTTCGATATTATCGATCGTTTTGGAAACACCGCTACTATCCTAAAAGAAGCAGGGTTTACAGGTGTACAAATACATGGTGCGCACGGTTATTTGGTTAGTCAGTTCTTATCTCCTTTAGTTAATCAACGAAAAGATCAATGGGGAGGAAGTCTAGAGAATCGAGCGCGGTTTGTTTTAGAAGTGTATAGAAACATCCGTTCAAAAGTTGGTACTAGTTTTCCGGTAGGGATCAAAATCAACTCTGCCGATTTTCAGAGAGGTGGTTTTACAGAAGAGGAATCCATGAAAGTTGTTCAGCTCTTAGCAGCTGAAGGGATGGACTTGATTGAAATCAGCGGAGGGACTTATGAGCGACCAGTGATGACTGGTCTCACGCAGAAAAAAAGTACACAGGAAAGGGAAGCTTATTTTTTAGAGTATGTAAAAAAAGTGCGCAAATTGGTGAATACACCACTAATGCTCACTGGTGGCTTTAGAACAGTAACAACTATGGAAAGTGCCATATCAAAAGGAGAGTTGGACATAATTGGGATGGCTCGACCTTTTACTTTATACCCAGATTTACCGAATCGCATTTTTCAAGCTAAGCTCGCCAGCCTTGACATTCCTATACCTAAAACCGGAATTAACATGTTAGACAAAAGTGGTTTTGTGGATATCATGTGGCATGAAATTCATATTCACAGGCTTGGGGAAGGAAAAAGTCCAAATCCAAAGTTAAGTGCTTATTCAGTAATTGGACATAATTTTTCAGCTACTATGAAGAAGTTGGTATTCGGATTACCTTTCTTTAAAAGGTCTCCTAAAAGAGGATTTTAAGAAAACTTAAGCCGTGCCACGGGTTGGATATTCATCGAAGGAGACAACTCTTGATAAGCAATAATTTTCAAAGTTGGAAAACGGTATTGAGTGAGTTTTCGAACATATGGACGAATACTTGAGGTGGTTAAGATGGATGGCATTTGATTTCCAGAAGGAAGTGTTTTGATTTCCTCATCAATCGCTAATAATAATTGATCGTGCATTTCCTTTGAAGGAAAAACATCTTGTGCGACTTCGTCCTTGATTCTTTTTTCTATATCGTTAATATCTAACAAATAAACATTCAGCGTATTTTGCCCACGAGAGACTTGATGACTCAAATATTCCTTAAGGCTATTCCTAACATATTGTAACGCAAAATGAAGATCTTTTTTTCGATCTATCGCAATGGAATCCATCGTTGGAATCCTATCATCAAAAATAATATATTGACTTTCATCTATCACAATAGAATCACATTGAACGAGATGGTTACAAATCGTTTTCATATTTCGAATCGAAATATTTTCCGCTACTAACATTCGAAAAAGCTTGGCCAAATAATCATCTGAATACTGATTCGAGATTAATTCTACATTGCGATGATAATAGGTTTTTAGTTTTCCAAGTTGTTGTTTCACAAAAGACTTGGTAACAAAAGTAGTGCGATCTTCTCGAAGTGTTTTACTGACTAGCAGAATAAAATAGCCGAGCGCATCCCATTTATAAATCCGCATCTCATTGACTAGCGATTGATACTTAGCGTCCAATAAAGTCCCTTCTTTTCCATTAGCAGGATTTTTCAAACTTGCACCAACAATCTTTTTTTCAGCTGATCCCAAACGACTGACATTCCCATCCATCAATATTTCATTCGCTCCAATGCCCAGCATGGGTAAGGTCAATTGATCATTAATTCGAAATTGAACCACTTGTTCTGGTAGGTCGATGAATGCTAAATTAAAATCTGGATAAGTCATGCCCAATTCATAATACAAACCATATCGCATCATGTAAAACAAATTGTCTTTACCGGTATGAATATCATCCTTCGTTATAGAATGAAAATATTTTTTCGAAAGGAGAATATCAATCTTATTACTTTGTAATTCATCGATTAAAGTTTCTTCTAATTCAACAAAATTGTTCAGACCTTTTGCTTGATTAGCATCAATTAATTCTGAAATTCGACTTTCGTTTTTTAAAGAGATATGCTTATTCAATAATCCTTCAAATAATGCTCTCCACTGTTCTTTTTCTTTTATAGAATTAGGTGCGATAGAAAAATTAGCTAAACACGTTTCTAGATGATTTTCCGTAAATAAAATCTCCGGCTGCCTAAACAAAAGTCCTTGAAATAATAATCCCCAAAATGATGTAGTGTCTCTTGTTATATTCTGATTGCTGCGCTCGATATATCTTTTTATTTCATCCAGCCAACTATCCGAATAATCACATCTTTGATCATTGATTTTTATATGGTCTAGTTCTGCGACAAATTGAACTTCAATCGATCCAACTAAACCCAAGCTATCCAATGTTGACCGAACAGACTTTTGAATATCCAAGGTAATTTGTGCTTGTTCCTCGGGATGATTAGCGTTGAATAGCTCGCCAATTTGTATGCTTATGTTAGGCCTTATATCAGACATAGCTTTCATTTATTTCTTCTTTTGCAATGATCGTCAACTTTGGAAATTCTAAACTAATTAACTTCCGAATGTGCCCTCGTAAATTGGTTTCTGAAACCACTAAAGCATAATTCCAATGTTTCGGATAAGGATCCAAAAAGCTTCGCAGTTCAGCTAATACGTCTTGACAATTTTCTGGTTTCATTGCTAAAAAATGTTGGTCATTTACTACTTGAAATTCTTCTTTAATTTTTTCTTCAATTTCAATTGGTAAATATAGTTTTTCCAGAAGAGGGGCATTACCTGGAAGAAATGCTTTTAACTGAAGTCTCATTTGCGCCAATAAAACGTTCGGATCTGAGTAATCATTTTGCAATGCATAAAACGTATTAACAATTTTTTCTTTAGCTTTTATTGGCACTTGTTCTTGCACTAAATCTTGTAAAACTTTAGTAAATCGTAGTAAGGATTGATCATCATTAACAATTCTTTTCGAATTTTCTAGAGCAGTCGTTGACCAATTTTCTTTTTCATAATATAGATAGGCAACACTTCGATCAACATCAATATAAAGTGGCAAATGGGTATATAGTACCGCGACTAAATGTTCCATCATATATTGAAAGTAGTCTGCCCTGTATTCAATATTATTTTCATCCAAAACTGTTTGATATTCCTTAGCTACCCAAGATCCATTCAAATTATTTTTTGGATTTATTTGTTCTTTGGCAGGAATGCCTAAAACTCCCAACTCTTCTACCGTTTTTTGTACATAACAACTATTGACTTCGACATATCCCATGACCAAAGGAATCTCGTCAATCATTATGATGTAAGAACGAGGTGGCATATCGCCTTCATTTGCTCTAATACGAACCCCTGGTATTCCTAAGCCAAATTGCTCTTTTAATTCCGCTCGCATTGCCGGAATATATTTTTTAAAAACAGGCCATTCTTCAGCATCACTCTCTTGAGGAACTAAGTCTGCACTTATTTCAATCGCAATGGGAGTCACCACAGCAAACAAATCATTGGTCCCTGATGTATTCAAATATTGATCCCAATATCCGTGGATACTTTTTTTCAATTCTGCATATCCCAACTTTTCTTCTTTCGTTTTCGCCTCAGCGATCAATGCCGTCAATTCTCCATCTACGTTCCAAAATGATTTTGCATCCGTTAAATTTTGTTGGAATTCATTGGTCAAAATAGTTTGTAAATCTTTGTTTCCTTTTGCTTGTTCTATTGCACTTAATAAATGTTTTTTACTTGATTGTTTATTTCCTTTTTCAGCATAGAAACGATATTGTAAAATTTCTTTTTTAATCGCAATAGCAGGGTTTTGAAAATCAATTTCTTCTAAATCTCGTAAATCAACATTTCCTTTTTCATAAAGGATCTTAGCCTTATTTCGGTCTATTAAACTTTCTTCTACTTTTTCAAGCATCAATCCGGCTTCTGGAAATTTTTCTTGATAAGGCAATAAACGTTTATAATAGGTATGTGCTTTTTCCAGATCATCCTCATACCAAGCTACTCGCGCCAATCCACTTTGCAAGGCAACCCAAGCAATATCTCCATTTTCGATCCCAATCGATTCTAAATATTCCATTCGTTCCTCCAATTCCAAGTAGAGATCTACTTCTCGCTCCATCAATTCTTTTTCTCTTTTTGATATTTTTTCTAACCACGTCTCAATAAAAGTATCTATCTCTGTTTGGTCGGAAATATTTTTCGTTTTCACAAATTTACCTAAGGCACTTAAATCACTTTTAATCCAATTCAGTTCTCTTTTGTTCTTTTCATTTTGAATGAGATATTGAAAATTCTTCTCAGCCATTGCCAAATCTTCTTTCATGATATATACGAAAGCAAGACCCACCGAAAAACTAGGTTCATTAGCAAGTCTATTCGTTTCTTCATAGAATGTTTTCGCCTCGTCATATTCCCCTAATAAAAATCCTGCCCATGCAAAAGAAGTTAGAGACGTAGGATATGATTTTAAATCTTTCCTCAGTTCCCAAATGATTTGAGCCACCAACTGAGCTTCCTCAAAATCTCCGATTTTAAAGCAAGTCGCCATTTTCATGTAATAGCCCCAAATGTCATTTGGAAAAAATTTGATGTCTTGATCAAATTGCTCTTTCAGGTTTTCAAATTTCCCTCGATGTAAATCTATATAAGCTTGAAAGCTTTGAAACCGCACTTCCAATTCAGGAGTAGCGGCTTGATCAATTAAACCCGCGATATAGGGTTCTCCTTGATCAAAATTCCCCATATCGAGATAAGTCGTACATGTTTCTTCGGTGTTCCAAGCACTACTTTGGATTCCTTTTCCTCGACGTAAAAGCTCTAAAGAATTGTGATGAAGAGAAAGACTGTTATAACACTTTCCTAAAAAATTCCAATTCCAATCTGAGTCGTCCTTAATGATCAAGGCTCGTTCCATGTAGGTCAAGGCCCACCAATATTCATTTACATTTTTTTCTTGTGCAAATTTAAAACGCGACTCATGAATCAAAGCAATCACTTGATAAGCCCAAAAATCAACTTTTTCATAAATTGGTTTTATTTGAGAGGCATGCCACAGTTGATAGGCTTCTTCTACCTTTTTTTCATCGTGATATGGCGGGACAGTAATGCTACTTTCTTGAGATTTTAAATCTGCAGCAACCCAATGATATTTAATAAAATCAGGATCAATTTCCAATGCTTTCTTCCAATCAAATTCTTTGTTTTGAATCCATTTTTCTAGTTCAGAAAAATAAAATCTTCCGATATCTACTGCTCCCTGCCAATTATATCTTCTCGCTGCTTTATAGAAATTAATGGCTGCCTGCTCTTCTTCCTTTTGTTTGGCAAAATAATTAGCTTTCAAAACATACAAGCCAATTTCTTTATAAGCATCTGGTCCTTTTATATTATTATTGCTTTTGAGATCGCCTCCATCTTTTAATACAATGAATTGTGCTTCTATATTCTCTTTGGGGAAATCAAATTCTAACAAGACAAATGCAATAAACAAATGTGCATTGACATCATGATCTCGATGAAGAAGTATTTGGT
>CAYTVR010000096.1:0-23579 GCA_964441245.1 uncultured Saprospiraceae bacterium
CAATTTTAAAATAGTTTCGTAGCATTTTTTTAGATTTTAAGGTTAACCAAATTTTGGTTCACTAAATTTATTTGGTGAGCGATACTTTTTCCAAATATCCCGAGAACTATCAGGAGACCCACCGATGGTCCTATTCATTTTTTAAAGCTTCCACTGGGTTGATTAATGCGGCTTTCATTGATTGATAACTTACCGTCAAAATGGTAATGGCCAAAGCGAGGATGCCAGCTATCGCAAAAATCCACCATGAAATGTCCATGTGATAATGAAAGTTTTTTAGCCATAGCTTCGAGGCATACCAAGCCAAGGGAAAGGCAAAGAGCATGGCGATAAATATCAATTGTATAAAATCTTTGGACAATAAATACATAATAGAACCTACGGAAGAACCCAATACTTTTCGAATGCCAATTTCTTTGGTTCTTAAAAATGCAGTATAAGAAGCTAATCCGAACAGACCTAAGCAAGCAATTAGAATAGCTAACAATGTAAAAAAGATGAGTAACTTTCCGAAGAGTTGTTCTGAATCATATTGTCTTTGAAAACGTTCATCTAAAAATGAAAATTCAAAAATATTATTGGGAAAAAATTGTTGATAAGTTTCTTCAATATGTGCAATGGTAGATTCCATATTTTGACCGCTTACTTTGACTGCAAGTGGATTATTATTTCCATAAAAAGGAATAAACGTAATGGGTTCGATAGAATGATGCAATGACAATTGATGAAAGTTGGGTAATACACCGATGACTTCCCAATCCTTATTCCAAAAATTAATTTTTTGTCCGATAGCCTTTTCAGGATTTTGGTATCCAAACATATCTACGGCAGATTCATTGAGCAGAATTTTATTGACAAATTGAGCATTGATAGAGTGATCATTAACACTGAAGTTTCGACCAGCAACTGGATTTAAATCAAAAGTGTTGGCATAGTCATAATCGATATGTATGTGATTCGACATGTAACTACTACCATCTTGTTCACCGGCATTTCGCATTTCAAAAATTCGTCCAGTTTCTCGCCCGGGTAAACGACTGGAAGTACTAGCAGCTAAAACATCTGGATATTGTTTGAGGGCACTTTTAAAAGTATTCATCTTGTCAATAAAAGTAGAATCCCAATTGGTCATCGCAGGTGGATTGATTTGGATGACTTGTTCGATATTGACACCCAAATCTTGTTGACTCATAAAACGCAATTGTTGGTAAACCATCCCCGTAGATGCAATTAATAAAATCGAAGCAACAAATTGAAAGATGACTAAGGTCTTTCGCAAGTAAGTACTACCCATTGATTTTTTATATACGCCTTTTAACACTTGACTTACATTTTGACGAGATAATAAAAAAGCTGGATAAGCACCAGAACTTAAAATGCCAAAAAACAGTAGACCCAACATGACTAATAAAAGTTGAACAACGGAATTACTACCTACTTGTAATAAGTAATTCAAAGAAAGAGGCAGATCTAATATTTGATTGAAGGTGTTTTGAGCGATTTGGATGATTCCAAAAGCTAAAAATAAACTGATTGTATTGACCAACAATGCTTCGACTAAAAATTGAAAAAATAATTGTTTGCGATCTGCACCAATGACTTTTCGAACCCCAACTTCTTTTGCTTTTTCCATTGCTCGAACAGAAGAAAGATTGACATAGTTAATCCACGCAATTATCAAGATGAGTATAGCAATTAAAAACAAATAGGCGATGGATTTTCCATTGCTGGTTTGTAATATTTCGTATTCTAAATCTGTAGAGTTTAAGTGTGCCGCTAGAAAAGGTTGTAACTCAAATACTTCCTTTACTCCAGATTTTGATTCGTCGAAATATTGCTCACTAAAACCTTTGAATTTTGCTTCTAAAGCGGTAATGTTTGCTTCTGGTTTTAATTGTAAAAAGTGATAAAAGTCAGACCACTCCCAACTATCTCCAGCACCTGATCCCCAATACCGAATGATGGATTTATATGATCCTAAAGCTTCCGCTTTAAAAGAAGAGTTGGCTGGAAAGTCTTCATAAACAGCTGAGATTTGATATGGATGTTGGTCATTGTCCACCTCTAAATTTTTTCCTATTAAGGAAGTAAAATCTTCATCAACTACATCGAATAGTTTGTTGGCTAGATTTCTAGAGATCGCCATTTTATTCGTTTCGTCTAAAGCGGTCTTAGCATTTCCAGCGAGTAAAGGAAAACTAAAAATATTAAAAAACTCATGATCAGCATATAGTGCATTCTCCAATCGAATAATTTCTCCTTTTGGTTTTTTGAGTAAGGTCTGGTTTCCAAATGCTAAACGACAGGTTCGTTCGATTTCTGGAAAATCTTTAGCCATCGTTGGCCCAATCGTTGGGTAGGTAATTGTTCCTTTTTGGATTTGTTCGCCATTTTGAAAACGAGTGTTGACCACTCTATAGATTTGTTCGCCATTTTCATGGAAGGAATCATAACTCCATTGATAACTGATATACTCCAGTAATAAAATACAAGAAGCCATGCTTACACTCAAGCCGAAAATAAGAATAAAGGAATGTAGTTTATTGCGAACTAAATTTCGTCTGGCGATATTGAAATAATTTTTCAGCATGATATTGTTTTTTGAGTTCCCTGATTTTATGGTTGACCAAATTTATTTGGTCAGAATATTTTTCACCAAATAAATTTGGTGAACCTTTATTCATTTCGTAAAGCATCGACGGGGTTAATCATTGCTGCACGAATAGATTGTACACAAACGGTGAGTAAAGACAATCCTAAAATTAAAATACCAGTCAACAAATACATCCACCATTGTATGTCTGCTTTAAAAGCAAAACTTTCCAACCAATGTTGACTCAGGTACCAAGCAAAGGGTAAAGCAATCACAAAACCAATAGCAGTTAATTTTAGAAAATCAGCAGACAACATTTTAATAATACTACTGATTGATGCGCCCAATATTTTTCTTATACCGATCTCTTTGTTTTTTTGTTCGGTCACAAAAGCGGTTAAACCCAACAGGCCAAAACAAGAAATAAATATAGCGATGAATGCAAAAAACTTGACCAATTTTCCAATCAATAATTCACCGCGATACATCCGTTCATATTCTTCTTCCAGAAAACTAAATTGTATAGGATAGTTGGGGTTTATCTTTTGATAAGTTGCGTTTAAATGGGCGATGGCTTCTTTTGTTTGTCCTTCTTGGAAACGAATGGAAAATTCTCTGGCCTGAGACGGAGCATTGAAAATAACTAAAGGACCAATATTGTCATGCAATGAATTGGTATGGAAATCTTTAACGACTCCAATGATGTTCAATTGAGCCTCACCTAAACTTAATGGCGTGCCTACAGGATCACTGAGCCCCATTAATTTTGCAGCAGTTTGGTTGATGACAATGGCCGTGGAATCCCAATCCGTTGTTTCTTTTTTATGAAATGTTCCACTCGCCATTTCTACATTGAAAAGTTCGCCAAAATCTTTATCCGTTTCAATGTAATTGATTCTAGTTTCTACTTCAGGATCTTTTCCAGGCCAACTGATATCATCGGTAGCTCGACCAACATCGATAGGGGAACTATTCACATAGCTGACATGAGTAATACTTGGATGTTTTAGTAATTCTGATTTGAAAGTAGCGGTTTGGTCCTCCATAGATTCTGGAATCTCCATTTGTATAATGTGATCTCTATCAATACCCATGTTTTTGTTTTTGATCAAATCAACTTGTTGATGTATGATCATGGTTGCCAGAAGCAACAAGGCTGATAGTACAAATTGAGTTATGACTAATGATTTCCGCATTAGACTACCGCTCATTTTTTCTCCCACTTTGTTTTTCAAGACCTTAGTAATAGACAAAGAGGAGAGGACAAAAGATGGATAGAGACCAGCTAAGAATGTGATAAACAATCCAATACCCAATAAGGATATCCAAAAAATACCGCTGCCATAATCGAATGCTAAATTTTTTCCTAACAAATCATTGGCAAAAGGAAAGAGCAATTCTGCAATGACAATGGCTAGTGCGATCGCACTGAGTGTGATTAGACTTGATTCAATCATGAATTGATAAATCAGACTTGATCTATTCGCACCTATTACTTTTCGTACACCAATTTCTTGAGCACGTTTAGTGGCACGTGCAGTGGTCAAATTAATGAAGTTGATGCAGGCCATTAATATCAAAAATAAAGCAGCAATAAAAAATATTTTGACATAGTCTATCCGACCACCGCTGATTTGACCATTAGCGAAATTGGAATACAAATAAGTATCTCCAAAGGCTTGAAGTTTAAGCGAAATATTTTTTGAACCACCATGATCGCCTATGAAATTTGTGATCTTTTTTTCTAATAAATCAGCATCCGTTCCAGGGGCAGTTTGTACGAAAGTAGTAAATGCACTCGAACCCCATCTAGCCCAACGTTGATTGTCTCTGGCAAATTTTTTCAAATTGGTAATGAAGTCAAATCTGATGCTAGAATTTTTTGGGATGTTTTTAAAAACGCCTAATATTTGTAGGCGATCTGATCCCGTGTCAGCGCCTTCGATTTGAATCATCTCTCCTAATACATTTTCTTTCCAATCTGTACCAAAATAGCGAGTAGCGAATTTTTCTGAAATATAAATTCCATCTAACTGGTCGTGGTTGCCCTCTGTTGTTCCTGCAATTAATGGAAAGGAAAATATGTCAAAAATATTGAAGTGACTCATGGCGCCTTTCATTAAGAAACTTTCATTTGCTTTGGTGAAAAGACATTCTCCAACTCCTCGATATCCAGTTGCATTGATGATTTCTGGAACCTCTTTGATCAGTGCTTCAGCGGCAGGATAGGGCAGAGATTGACGAACTTGAATGTCTCCTGTTTCATCAGGGAAACTTCGGAATATTTTATAAGTTTGGTCAATGTTTTCGTGAAAACGATCTACTTTTATTTCATCGACAACCCAATGGATGATTAGAATCGAACAAGCAATGCTAATCGCTAAACCAAAAACGTTGATAGCGGTATAACCTTTTTGAAGGCGAAAATTTCGTAGTGCTATATTAATGTAATTTAGAAACATGTTGGTTGTTTTTATAGTTGATGGTTCACCGAATTTATATGATCAAAAGATTATTTACCAAATCCATACGGACGCGTAAATTGAATGCAGCATAAATTTGGTGCGCTAATGAAATTTATTCATTTTTAAGTGCTTCTGATGGATTAGTTAAAGCCACTTTGATACTTTGAAAGCTCATGGTAATCACCGCAATGACAATGGCAATGATTCCCGTTACTAAAAACACTTTCCAATCAATATCAATTCGATAGGCAAAATTTTCGAGCCATCGACTCATACCATACCAGGCAATAGGTGCGGCGATGATTATGGCCAAGATGACAAGCTTTAAGAAATCTTTTGATAGTAATCGTACGATACCAGAAGTGGAAGCACCCAATACTTTTCGAATGCCAATTTCCTTGGTTCTTTGTAATGCTGCAAAAGTGGCTAATCCCCATAATCCCATGCAAGAAATAAACATGGCGAGTCCTGCAAAAAATTTAAATAAGCTGAATAATTGACTTTCTGCTTTGTAATCTTTTTGGATGGTTTCGTCTAAGAATTTCATTTCATAAAATCCTTTGGGGTATAAGTTTTTCCAAGTAGCTTCGATTTTTGCCAAGGTTTTAGGAAGGTGATCACCAGCTTTGATTTTAATTCCTGCATTGGTATGGAATTTCGGATATTGAGAAATCAAAGTTGGTTGAATAGCATCATGTAGCGAGGATACATTGAAATCACCAACGACTCCAACAATCTCTACCTGATAGTTATTTACTCCAATAAAGAATTTTTTATGGATCGCATCTTCAGCAGAGTCATAGCCCATGTTTTTGACTAACTCTTCATTAACGACGACTTTGGGAGATCGCAATTCCTTAGCTATGGATTTAGAAGTGTAATTGGTGTCCGCAGCTTCGTAAAATCGTCCGGCTTTTAATTCTAAATCATAAAAAGCCGGATATCGATCATCTGCCCAGATAATAGTAACATCTTGACGGTCTGGGTTACTCAAACTAACTTCACTCATGATGGTCCCCCAATGTTGTCCTTCTCCGGGGGCATGTAAGGCAAAAGAGATGCCTTCAATTTCGTTTATTTTGGATAATTCATTTTCAAAAACATCTTGTTTGTCTCGATCGGGAATATCGATATTGATTATGTTTTCTTTATTAAAACCAAGATTGCGATTGTAGAAATATTCCATTTGCTGAGACATCAAAATAAGTGCAGCTAAGAAGGCAATGGAAATAGAAAATTGAGCCACTACCAAGCCTTTGCGTAAAAAGGAAGTATTGTGATGCTCTGCTTTTGCACCACTTTTTAACGTAAGTGCAGGTTGAAATTTTGAGGTCAACCAAGCAGGATAGATACCCGTTAGAAATCCAATCAATAGAATGGAAAAAAGAAAAATGAAAATAGTTGAAGGAGTATAAAAGATAGAAAAGTCGATTTTTTTCTCGACTAAATTATTGAGATAAGGCATTCCGAATTGAGCTAAAGCAATGGCCAATACACTGGCAATGGAAATCAATAAAAGAGCCTCACTAATAAATTGTCCGATCAATTGTGATCGTGCCGCACCAATGGCTTTTCGAATACCGACTTCTTTAGATCTTGTGATGGCTTGAGCGGTTGACAGATTAACGAAGTTGATGCAAGCTAATAGTAAAACCGTTAATCCTAGAGCACCGAAAAACCACAACCAAATTGGATTGATGGCATTGACCCAAGTACCGCCTCCATCCCATTTAGGATCTAGGTGGATTTTACTCAATGGTTGTAGCTCAGCGTACATACTATATAGTTCAGCTTCTTCTTTGTCACGTTGCATATTTTTATCAAAAATATTCACGAAATGCTGATCTAAACTTGATTGATCATAGCCAGGAGGTAAAACTACATAAGTTGATGCATTTCCTAAATAGTTCCATTGATTGGACGCATGACCATTGAGCTCTTTGTTGTCGATATAACTCATTAACATGGTTGCGGGAAGATGTGTATTGTTGGGTAAATCTTTAATGATACCACCTACCGTAATTTCAAAATCGTTTTTGTACAAGAAGGTTTTGCCTAAAGCATCTTCTCTTCCAAAGAATTTTTCTGCTGTAGATTGGGTCAATAATGCATGAAATGGCTTGCGAAGTGCTTCATGTCCATTTCCTTCCAATACTTCAATATCAAAAATATCTAGGAAATCTGGTTCAACCGCAAGGATGTGTTTATGTTTGAATCGTTTGGTCGGATTGATTTCAATTTCAGCCTTAGTGACATGATGTGCAATCGAGGTATATTCCAAAAACGGAACTTCTTCCCGTAAGGCAGTAGACATTGGATACCAGCTAGAATGCTCATATTCTTTATTACCTTTTTCGTCCCAGACTTGATTGACTCGAAAAATACGATCTGCTTTTTGATGATAGCCATCAAAACTCAATTCATATTGTAAGAATAGAGCAATGAGAATGCAGACACAAAGACCAAGCGTTAATCCAATGATGTGTAGAGTGGTGTGGATTTTTTGACGGCTCAGTCTACGAATGATAAATCGAAGGTTATTCATTTTGTAAAGATTTGGCTCACCAAATTTATTTGGTGAATTGTATTATTCAATTGAATGAAATCGTATTGTTTTTGATTTTTTAGTATCAAATAGATTTAGTCGGTCTAGTTCATTCGTTTCTTAATGCTTTTACTGGATTGGCCAAGGCTGCACGAACAGTATGAAAACTAATCGTAAGCGAAGCGATTATTATGGCAGCGAAACCTGCTAATAGAAAAGCACCTATATTAATATCAATGGCATAAGCAAAGTTGGCGAGCCATTGTTTCAGTGCATAATATGCAACAGGAATGGCAATGATAAAAGCAGCAATGACTAATTTGGCAAATTGAAAGTTAAGTGCACCTAATAGACTCCAAGTGGAAGCGCCGAGTATTTTTCGAATGCCAATTTCTTTGGTTTGTTTTTTTATAGTAAAAGCGGCTAAACCCCATAATCCAAGACAGGCGATTAAAATTGCAAGTCCTGAAAAAATACGAAACAGGAAAAATATTCTCTCTTCCGCATCGTACATCTCGGCCAATTCATTATCCAAAAAGCTGTAGTCGAATAGATAATCGGGATAATGTTTTGACCAAGTTTTTTCAACAAAGGCTAAGCTTTTGCTTAATTCAGTTGGTTTCATTTTTACTCCTGCTTGCGCAAAAAAATGAGGGAAGTTCATCATGATTACTCCTTCCATTTCGTCATGCAAGGAAGCAACATTGAAATCATTCACTACACCGATGACTTCTCCAACAATGGAATTTAATCCGATATGAATTTTTTGTCCAACAATTTCTTTTGCTGAAGCATAACCCAATTTGGTGGCTTGGACTTCATTGACTACAAAAACATATGGCTTAGTTTTATTGTCCAAGTCGATCAAGACATTTTTATCATCTTGCTCTTTAAACCAACGACCTTCGATCAATTCTAATCCATAAGTTTTTAGATAGTGCCTATCCACAGGTTTTATATTGGTTCGAGCAGCTTCATCAGAACTTTGATCCGTTCTCCAAGCAGAAGTATTAAAATTGTTACCGGAAGTAGGTGCGCCTAAATTGAAGGAAACCTCTTCTATATTAGGGTTTTGTAATAATTCTGTTCTTAAAATCTCTTTGGGAGCATCTGGAATTTCGATAACTAAAACGGCATCTTTATTAAATCCAAGGTCTTTGTTTTTTAAGAAATTCATTTGTCTAGAAATGACAATCGTACCTATCATCAATACCAAGGTAATTCCAAATTGACCAATGACTAAGGATCGCCTGAGCAGTAAAGAACTCTTGGTCCCGGTAGTGGTTCCTTGTCCTTTTAAAACGGTAACTGGTTCGTAATTAGACAAAACAAATGCAGGATATCCGCCAGCCAATAATCCGGTAACGATCACAATAATTAAAGTAATGAGTAAGGTCATCGGATTTTCTAAAATGTTTAAAACGAGACTTTGGTCCATCAGTTGATTGAGAAAGGGGAGTGCCAATTCGGTCATCTGTACGGCGAGTAATCCTCCAATAAAACTAATGACTAATGCTTCTCCTAAAAACTGTCCGATCAATTGATGTCGCTCTGCTCCTAATACTTTTCGAACACCAACTTCTTTGGATCGTTCGATGGCTTGAGCAGTAGATAGATTGATGAAATTGATGCAAGCAATGAGTAAAACAAAAATTCCGATAATAGAAAAAATCCAAAGGTATTCAGGGCTTACAGGTTGTGCAAAAGTATCTGACATAATATTGGGCTGGAAATGTATATCGGATAATGCTTGCAAATGGATTGATCGTTTAGTTGGACCATCTTCTCGATATTTTTGAATGTATCCTTCAAATTGAGGCCGAATCTGATCGACAGTCATGTTATCTGCTAATAGAATATAAGTAGATCCAGCGGATACAAACCCCCATTGATTATAGTCAAGACCAAGAAATTTTTCGGTCATGGATTCAAAAGATATTAGAATGTTGCTATGCAAGTGAGTATTGCGTGGAGAGTCTTTCATGACGGCGCCTACCGTCAGATTTAATTGATTGTCTACGGTTAAATTTTTCCCGACCGCATCAATGGTTTCAAAATATTTTTTTGCTAAGCTTTCACTGATGATGACTTGATTGGGTTGCGCTAATGCTTTTTTTCCATTACCGGCTACTATTTCAAAATCAAAAATATCCAATAAGTAAGGTTCTGCAAAAAGGACATCGTATTCTTTAAATTTTTTCTGCTCATCAATTTTAATGATTTGATCGTCACTAAAATGAACTCTAGCCACTGCGGCTAAATCAGGAAAGTCCGTACGCATCGCAGGCGCCATGGGGTAAGGTGTGTGTCCTTCTATTTCTCTTCCTTCCGCTCGATCTGAAACATAATTCACTCGATAGATGCGATCTTTTTGACTATGGTATTGATCAAAACTTAATTCATGTTTTACAAATAAATAGATCAATAGACAACAACTGATTCCTATCGTTAAGCCAAGTACATGGATAAAGGAATAAGATTTATGTTTCCATAAAGTTCGAAAGGTTGTTTTGAAATAATTTTGTAACATATTTTTTTATTGGCCAACCTCCCAATAGTTATCGGGATATTTGGTTGTAGTTGTTATTGTTTTATTATTAAATGACCAAATCCATACGGACGCGTAAATTTGGTCGACCATTATTCGGATCTTAATGCTTTTATTGGATTTGATATCGCAGCTCGAATAGAATGAAAGCTAACCGTTGTGAATGCGATGAACATTGCGATCAGTCCTGCAACAATAAAAGTCCACCAAGGCAAATCAATGCGGTAATGAAAATCTTGTAACCAAGTATTCATGGCGTACCAACAAATAGGAATGGCAATAATGCTTGACAGAAAAACCAGTTTTAAAAAGTCTTTTGAAATTAAGGTCACAATGTTGAGTACAGAAGCACCCAATACTTTTCGGACACCAATTTCTTTGGTTCTTTGAAGAATAGTTAACAAGGCAATTCCAAATAACCCCATGCAAGACAAAATGATGGTTAGGAAAGCTGAGAATAATATTATTTTACTTAAAGTATCTTCGGCCTTGTATTGTCGATCAATGTTTTCATCCAAAAAAGAAGCTTCGAATTCTGATTCAGGACTGATCTCTTTCCAGTTTTTTTCTAGTAAAGCCATCGTCTTTGGCATATTCTCTGGAGCGACTTTTACAAATAAATAGTTGACCCCAAAATCAGGATCAATTATAAAACACATGGGTTTGATCGCTTCTTGTAATGATTTAAAATGGAAATCTTTGACGACACCAATTATTTCTAATTTAGGACTCAAGTTTAAAAAACTACCTACCTGACCGTCTGCCCCTATTTGTTTGGCTAAAGATTCATTGATGATGACTTTTTGAGTACTATCGGCTGCTCGTTCAGGATCGAAACTTCGACCTTCTAATAATTCTAATTCTAATGTTTTTAAATAGTCATAATGAACGCCGTACCAATGAGCATAGACTTCTTTGCCATTTTGCATAAAGCCCATAATGGAGGTCGTTTCAGAACCATCTTTCCCCATTCCAAAATTTGCGTATGATCCTGTCATGCTTTTGATGTCAGGATGATTGTTTAATTTTTGGCGCATTAAATTGAGTGCTTTTTCTCCCTTGATGTTTTGCCCGACGGGAATACTCACTACCTGTTCTTTATTATAACCGAGTGGTGTGTTGCGAACATATTCCAATTGTTGATGGACCACTAAAGTGGAACTGATCAAAACGATTGCAATCGAAAATTGAATAACGACTAAGAGATTTCGAAGCCGACCTTTATTAGCCAGTTGTACTTCTTTTTTTAGAATTTTGGCGGCTTGAAATTTTGAAATAACGAAGGCCGGATATCCTCCTCCAATCAGCGTAACCAAAAACAAAATGATAATAATAGAGATCAAAACAATGGGGTTGTTCATCGTAACCGGTGTACCACCAAAGAAACTATTGTACTCAGGTAAAAACCATTGCACTCCCATCATGGCGATGAAAAGAGCGATCAAAATGACAAGTGAGGCTTCGCCCCAAAATTGACCAATGAGTTGTTTTTTACTCGCTCCTAAAACTTTTCTAACACCTACTTCCATGGCTCTTGTAATGGAGGTGCCCATGGTCAGATTGATGAAATTGATACAAGCAATGGCTAAAATAAAAAAGCCCATGATCAATAAAGCAATTGGATAAATATATCTACTCGAACTACCTGCTTTGACCAAGAATGCGTTGAAATGCAAATCGTACAAAGGTTGTAATCGAAGTTGCAATACACTTCCCTTTTGATCTGGGTTGGCTCCGCTTTCCTTTATTTGTTTGATTTCGTCGGGATAAATTTCTTGTGTTGCTATCTTGAGTTTTTCTTCTGTTTGTTCAAAAGAACTATTGGGATGTAACTGTACATAAAGACTATGGTTTTGATTATTCCAATTGTCTTTTTCTCTTTGATAGTTGGGGCTGTTTTCAAAGCGAGTGATCATGTCAAATTCTAGTGAAGATTGATACGGAGGATTTTCTAAAATTCCTTTGACAATCAGAGATTTATTCATTCCCGCATATTTTACTTGTATGCTTTTCCCAACAGGATCGACTGTTCCAAATATTTTAGTGGCTTGTTTTTGGGAAATGACAATCGAACCTAAATCATCAAGTGCTGTTTCTTTATCACCGTCAATTAATTTGAAAGAAAACATTTTTAAGAAATCAGGATCAGCAAAACGAATTCCACTTTCCATAAATTTTCCGTCATATTCTATGCTTACACCTCCACCGCTCCAGCGAGTAGCCATGTGAATATCATCAACTTTATCTTGTAAAGCATTTTTCAATGGAATAGGCATCGTTGTACCTTTTACTTCGCCTTCGTCAACTCTTTGTTCTTGGATGTAGGTTCTATAAATTTGATCTCCATTTTCGTGAAAACGATCAAAAGATAATTCTCTAAAAGCAGTTAGAAACAACAGCAAACTACAAGCAATTGCTAAGGATAATCCAAAAATATTGATCCCAGAAAATAGTACTTGTTTTCGTAAGTTGCGAATGGCGATTTTGAAATAATTCTGAATCATAAAGCTTGATGTTTTGGTGTTGTTTTTATAGTCTTTTTTTTTGCTAAAAGCTTACATCCACGTACAGTTTTTTATCTCTTTGGATTTTGATAGATCTGTATTTCCAGTCATGGTGACTTTTGACCATTTTTATTTTTACGTAATTGTTTTGGTAAGCTAATTCGAGTATGGCTTTATCGTTTTTGATTTTAAAGTTTGTGATTTCAATCAAATCGTTTTCAGGATTAAAATCCCTTGCACCTTGTGTACTAAATACTTGCACTTTTTCATCTTCAATCGTCAAGTCAATGTTTTCAGAAAAGAAATCATTGGTCACCATATATATTGGTAAAAAATTTCCATTTAAATCTTTTTCTAAAATACTTTTGAATCCACTGGTTTCTAAACATTTTTGCAATATGTTTTGCGTTTCCATTTCAATGGATTGGAAGCTACAAAAAAGGAATAAGCTAAAAATGAGGGCGAATAAATTGATGGACTTTTTCATGTTATTATTTTTTTTGGTTGAAAAAATAAGAGCTGACGGCAAGGGCACTAAGCGTTTACAAAAGGTGCTATGCTTTTAACGATTTGTAATAAACTTAGCGTCCTTGCGGTCAGTCTGTCATTGTGTAGAGTTTATTCGCATTTAATGGCATTTATAGGATTAGCAGAAGAAGCTCTAAATGCTTGAATACTAACAGTGAGAATAGACACGATTAATATTAAAGCCAATGATAAAAAGAATGGTGTGACTCCCAATGGTAATTGATAAGCAAAATCCTGTAACCATTGTTGAGCAATCCAATACCCCAATGGAAGTGCAATGATGCCAGCAATCAAAACTAAACGGATAAAATCTTTGACCATCAAAAACATGATTTGAGGTATGCTGGCTCCAAGTACTTTTCGAATGCCAATTTCTTTAATTCTTTGTTCGCCCATGTAGGTGGCTAATCCAAATAAACCAAGAATGGCAGTGAAGATGATCAGCAAAGTGATATAGCTTAGCGCTCTACCAAAGTTTTCATAGCTTGTAAATAAAGTGCCAAAATCTTCATCTAAAAAAGTATATCGCATTGGATGTTTTGGTTCAAAGTTGAACCATTCTCCTCTTATTTTTTGTATCGTTTCACTAACGTCTGTTGATTTGATTCGAATCGCAGCTTTTAAAGACCAAGCTTGTAATTCTTGCATCACGAAGGGATCGATTTTTTCGTTAACGCCCTTCCAGTGAAAATTTTTAACTACGCCAATGATTTGACCATCTCCGTTACCTCCACGAACAATTTGACCGATAGGATCATCTTCAACTTCATAATGTTGGATGAAAGCTTCATTGACTACAAAATTTTGAATCGTATCTTGTAAATCTTGTTTGGTGAAAAAACGACCTTGGGTCAAAGGAATTTCCAAAACATTCAAGAAATCTTCATCCACTAAATTGAAAGCTAAAATGTCTTCTTTACCATTCAAGGCATATCCATTTCCACCCATTTGTTGACCTGGTAGACTATTTACGATACTAATTGATTCTACATTTGGGATACTCCCTAACCTGTTTTTTAAAGCATCAGGATTTTCTGCGATCTCTCGAGTTTGAATAGGAACGATCAAGACTTGCTCTGGATGAAATCCTAATTCTTTTTGAGTCATAAAATCAATTTGATTGATGACAATCAATAAGAAAAAAATCAAAGCTGAACAAATCATAAATTGAAAAATAACCAAACCTTTCCTTAGCGGAGCACTTTCTTTACTTTTTGAAAAATCACCTTTCAATACTTTAATTGGTTGAAAACCTGAAAGAAAAAATGCTGGATAACTTCCTGCTAATAAACCCGTAATGATAGCGAAAAGACTAGCGATCGTAATGATTTGAGTTACTCCAGATTCAAAAATTCGTAAATCTAATTTCATCATCAAATTAAAGGATGGAAGCATAAACTCAGCAATGATGAATCCCAAAACTAAAGCGATGAAAGTTTGCAACATAGATTCGATTAAAAATTGCGAAGAAGTATTCCATCTACTTGCACCGACTACTTTTCGAACTCCAACTTCTTTGGCTCTATTTGCAGAACGTGCCGTAGACATATTCATGAAATTGATCGCTGCAATCATTAACATAATAAAAGCAACTAAACCATAAATGTAGAGATAAGACATAAAGCTGTTCGGATTGATCTCTCCATCAAGATGTGATTTTAAATGAATATCTTGAATCGGCTGACTGCCTAAAGCAATACTATTGAGGTGTGCTGCCATCTCAGGATTTTGAGCATTATCTCCTAAGATACCCGCCAAACGTTTTCTAAATATGGAATTTAAATTTTCGTTGAAAGAGGTGATTTTACTTTCTGGTTTTAATTTAGCATAAGTATGGTAATTGAACATGCCCGTCCATTCATAGTTTTGAATTTCTTTTTTATGCCAAGGCAGATACATATTATAGGCAAAATGTGTTGGTGTTTTTGGAGATTTAAAAATACCAGCGACTTGATAGTCTTTGTCGTTGTCGAATCGAATGGTTTTTCCCATTGCATCTTCTTTGCCAAATAAACGAGTGGCCATTTTTTCGGAGATGACAATGTTTGATGGATCTTGTAAAACGGTTGAAGGATTTCCGGCAAGGAAAGAAAAAGAAAAAACTTGAAAGAAAGCAGTATCGATTCTTGCATATTGATCGCTATAAAAAGTATGATCATTGGCTTGGAAAAGCGTTTCACTCCATGGACTACTGATAATGGTTGAAGCTTCTACTTCTGGCAGTTCTTCTCTAACCATCGAGGCAATGGGATATGGCGTGAGCGCTAACCATTCCGTTTTTTCAGGTGATGTAAATGCGGCAATAATTCGATGAATATTTTCTGAATTTTTGTAACAAGTGTCGTAACTTATTTCATGTCGAATAAACAAGAAAACAAGAATGCAAATGGCCATTCCTAAAGCAAGCCCCAAGATATTGATGAAGGAGTAGAGTTTGTTTTTAAACAAACTTCGTACGGCTATTTTGAAATAGTTTTTTAACATAATCTTGATTTTGTAAGGACATGAATCTCTCAGGGCATGGGTGGATACCATTACCTTTTGGAGTATAAAATTAAGTGCCTTATTTTCCTGTCAAACAGCTTAGAACTGCTAGACAGGATTTAAGATTGTATAGGATTTGTTGGTGCTTAGATATGGTGCTTGGATAACATGTTTTCTGTTACCACTTGTCCATCTAATAAACGAATGACTCGGTTACCAAATTCAGCGCAATAGCCTGAGTGGGTTACCATGATGATGGTTGTTCCTTCTTGGTTTAGTTGAGCTAGGGTTTTCATTACATCATCACCATTGGAGCTATCCAAGTTTCCAGTAGGCTCATCCGCCAAAATTATCTTAGGGCTATTGACGATGGCTCTTGCTACGGCAACACGCTGTTGTTGTCCACCTGATAATTGTTGAGGAAAGTGATTTCTTCGATGCATCATGTTCATCTTTTCTAATAATTCCTCTACTCTTTGGTTCCGTTCTTTAGAAGGAACTTTGGTATATAACATCGGTAGTTCAACATTTTCAAAAACACTCAATTCATCAATCAAGTTGAAACTTTGGAAAATAAAACCAATGTTGTGTTTTCGAAGATTGGATCGTTGTCGTTCCGTATATTTACTGACTTCTTCATCCATGAAATAATACTCGCCAGAAGTCGGATTATCAATCAATCCCAAGATGTTCAATAAGGTAGATTTTCCACAACCGGATGGTCCCATGATGGAAACGAATTCTCCTTGTTTGATATCAATACCTACTTCATTCAAAGCAGTGGTTTCGATTTCTTCTGTTCTGTATTTCTTAACTAAATTTGTTGTTCTTATCATGACTTTATGTTAAAAGGGTTTAATGATTTTAATTGATGTTAATTATTAATTGGTGGTTATTTGTTGTTGGTTTTCTAGTTACAAAAAACTAACAACCAGCAACCAATACCTATTTCAAAACAAGTTCATCTTTACTGTTATAATTTTCGTAGCTTGAAGTGATGACGATATCTCCTTTTTTAAGACCTTGTAGCACTTCGTAGTATTTTGGATTTTGACGGCCAACTTTAATTTCTTTTTTGTAGGCAGTTCCTGTAGCTGGATCGATTACATATGCCCAATTGCCACCGGTTGTTTGGTAAAAACTTCCTCTTTCCAAAAGCAAAGCTTGCGTTTCGTTACTCAATGCTAATTTAATAGAAACGGTTTGTCCACGTTTGATCGTTTGAGGAGGCGTTTCGGTGAAAACCAAATCCACTTCAAAAGCTCCATTGGTTACATCTGGATAAATTTTCTTGATGATCAAGTTATGTTTTTCTCCTGCAAAGGTGAAAGAACCCTCTTGACCTAGAAAAATTCGAGAGATATAAAATTCATCGATTCGAGCGCGAATTTTAAAATTATTCAATAAATCGATCTGTGCAATTTTTTCTCCTTTAGCAATCAATTCACCAATTTCTGTATCCAATGAAGATAGCTGACCATCGATCGGTGCTTTTACGATTAAGTTTTCTAAGCTTGCTTTGGAAATGGCTAAGTTTCGCTTCATTAAATCCAAGGTTGATTCCATTTGTTGTCCTTGAAAAACTTGAAACATAGAATCCTTCTTCATATTTTTCGTTAACTGCACTTCTCTTTTGAGCAAATATTCATACTCATCTTTAGTGTCTTCATATTCTACTTGAGAAATAACCTTGTCCTGATATAAAGATTGATTTCTTTCTAATTGTCGTTTTAGCACGTTTAATCGATATCCTGCATCTAGATATTGATCTTGTAAGTTCAAGCTTTGTTGCTCCATCATGATGCTGCTTGATCGAATTTGATTGATCTGACTAACGATGTTGGCTTCTTGATTGAGGTAACTCACTTGTAAATCAGAGTTAGATAATCTTAAGATCGCTTCGCCTTTTTTGACCATACTTCCATCTTCCACCAAAACTTCTTCCACTCGTCCACCTTCGATGGCACCAATAAATACGGTTTTGATCGGTTGAACCACACCAGAAATAGGAATGAACTCTTGAAATACACCATGAGAAACGGTATCAATCAAAAGACGCTCAGTTTCTACATTCAATCGAGTGGTACCCGTATCTTTGTAAATGGATGAAGCTAAAAAACCAACTACTCCAATGCCTAAGGCAATGAGAACAATGTTTTTTAGATTCCAACGGTTTTTTTCTATTTTCTTGTCCATAATTTTCTTGATAATTGTTTTCTTCTATTAATAGTTTACCAACGTGCGTGCCAATTTTGCAAAGCATTGATAATCTGTTTTTTATAAATATTTTTTTAACAAAATTAAAAAACAAAGCGTTCATTATCGAACGCTTTGTGTTCATTTATGGACACAAAGTACTTTTTTGAGTGCTATTTTTGTTTATCTTTAAGACTATACAACTATTGAATATATAAATGGTCTTTAAGTTATAGGTTATCCAAATTTATTTGGATGTTTAGGATGACCAAATAAATTTAGTCAGCCATTTTTAAAACTAGAACCCGTAAACCTTATTTATGCAAAAAGATGGTAAAATTCTTATCATAGACGATGAAGAAGACATATTACTTTCCCTTCGCCTTTATCTCAGAAATCATTTTGGATTAGTCAAAACAGAACACAATCCGAATTTAATTCCCCGTTTATTACGACAGCACGATTTTGATGTGATTTTACTCGATATGAATTTCCGTAAAGGAGAAACAAGTGGTCGAGATGGTTTGAACTGGTTACAGAAAATACTAGAATTGAAACCAACGGCGAGTGTGATCATTATTACAGCTTTTGCTGATGTAGATTTGGCTGTAGACGCGATTAAGATTGGAGCGATTGATTTTGTGGAAAAGCCTTGGCGGAATGAAAAATTATTGGCGACGATTAATTCTACCTACAAATTGAGTCGGACAAAGCAAGCAGTAGAGACTTTACAAAATAAGCAACGTGCTTTAGCGGAGGGGATCGATCAGCCTTTTACGGAAATTATTGGCGACTCTGATGAGATGGGCCAAATTTTTAAGACCATAGAAAAAGTAGCTAAGACGGATGCTAATGTTTTGATTCTTGGCGAAAATGGTACTGGAAAGGAATTGATCGCACGAGCATTACATCGACAATCAAATCGAGCAGATGAAATTTTTATCAGCGTGGATTTGGGAGCGATTCCAGAGTCTTTATTTGAAAGTGAATTGTTTGGGCATGTAAAAGGTGCCTTTACTGATGCTTATCAAGATCGCAGTGGTCGATTTGAAGTCGCCTCTGGCGGAACTTTATTTTTGGATGAGATTGGAAATTTATCTTTGCCGCTTCAAGCAAAACTATTGACAGTAATTCAAAATCGCCAAATTCAAAAAGTAGGAAGTAGTCAACCTATTCCAGTAGACATTCGATTGATCTGTGCGACGAACATGCCGATTTATGATATGGTCAAAGAACATACTTTTCGACAGGATTTGGTGTATCGAATCAATACGGTTGAATTGATGTTACCTCCACTAAGAGATCGAGGAAAAGATGTCAAATTATTGACCAGTCATTTCCTGAAAAGTTTTGCAAAAAAATATCAGAAACCTAAATTGGATATCGCCAAAGAAACCATTGACAAATTGATGGGCTATCATTGGCCAGGTAACATCCGAGAGTTGCGTCACGCAGTCGAACGGGCGGTGATCTTGAGCGAAAGTGATACCTTACAAGCGGATGATTTCTTGTTTTTAAAATCAGCTCAAGAAGATGGCAAATCTGCAGAAATGGATTCTTATAACTTGGATGAGTTAGAAAAATGGGCTATCCAACGAGTCTTGGTCAAATGCAAAGGTAACATCAGTAAAGCTGCTCAAGACCTAGGCATTACGCGTGCCGCTCTGTACCGAAGAATGGAAAAACATGGATTATAATGTTGGTGTTGTAGTCTTTTTGTGTTGTAGTGTTGTGGACACTTGAACGTGAACACGTAAATACTATAACGCGCAAACACAAAAACACCACAACACCAATTTCTACAACACCAAAAAAATGCTAAAGCAATTTAAAGTTAATATAATTTTTCGCCTACTGTTTTTGATCGGAATGGTCTTGGCGTTTGTGTATTGTTATAATAACACGGAGTACTATATCACCATGTTTATTTTAGCGGTATTGGTATTGATTTCCTTTTTTGATATGGTTAAATATGTGGATCAAACAAATCGAGATTTCACCGCATTTTTGATGGGGATTAAATACGATGATTTTTCTGCGACCTATTCAGGAAAACATAAAGGAAAGTCTTTTGGTGAAATGTATGAAGCCTTTAATCAGATCAATCGAAAATTTTTGGACATTCGTTCTGACAAAGAAGCACACTCTCAATATTTACAAACAATTGTTGAAAATGTAGACGTAGGATTATTGTGTTTGGATGGAGAAGATAAGGTCGTGTTGATGAATAAGAAATTGCAGCAGATGCTCAAAAAACCTTATTTGATTGACATCTATTATTTAAAATCTATCGATGATCATTTGTTTGAAGTAGTCAATGGATTGGAACATGGAGATCGAGAGCTGGTCAAATTAAATGTGAATAATGAATTGTTACAACTCTCTGTACAAGCTGTAGAATTCAAACTGAGAGATGAACCTTTTAAATTAGTTTCCTTACAAAATATTCAAAGCGAGTTAGAAGAGCAGGAATTGATTTCTTGGCAAAAACTGATTCGAATTTTGACGCATGAGATCATGAATTCTATTACGCCAATCGTTTCATTGGCGACTACGATTGATGATATGGTCCAAACGGATATGAGTGAAGATGATTTGAAAGATGTCAAACAAGCCATGAAAACCATTGAACGGCGAAGTGAAAATTTACTTCGTTTTACGGAAACGTATCGAAACCTAACGAGAGTTCCACCACCTAATTTTGAATTGACGGATGCGCGAGCAATGATTGAACGAACAGCTACTTTATTTAATCCTGTCGCAAAAAAACAAGGCATCGACCTTAAGATCAATGTACCTGACAATTCGATTTATCTTCAGGCTGATCCAGGATTGATAGAACAAGTACTCGTTAATTTGACAAAAAATGCATTAGAAGCCGTCAAGGGAAAAGAAGGCGCAAAGGTGACTCTTAATTTACAAAAGCACAGAGATGGTAAAGTGTCGATTACCGTAGCTGACAATGGAAAAGGTATTGAGGAAATCATGTTAGAACAAATTTTTGTACCGTTTTTCACTACAAAAGAAGAAGGTTCGGGTATTGGCTTGAGCTTGTCTCGCCAGATTATGCGAATGCATAAGGGGAATATTACCGTTCAATCAGAGGAAGGAGAGGGGACTGTATTCACTTTAGCTTTTTAATCTAAAGAATTCTCCGAGGCTTGCCTCGGGTATTACACGATTGTTTGCTCAATAGGGTATTTGTTTGCCTTCGGTGACTAACTTTTGTCCCGACAGAATGTCGCATACGGGTGAAGCTTAAATATTGACTTACAATTAATTCGCTGATATCCAATATCTTGTAACTGCATTTAATCGTTGCCTCCGGCGGCTCTATTTTTTCAATCGAAAAAAAATAGAGGAAAAATTCTTGGCAAAATAAAGGCTAAACTCAATCCCAATCACCCGCTCCCTCCTATTTTGCCTTTCCCAACCCTCCACTTCTAACGTAAATCACTCGATTTGTAATATTAAGCTTCACCCCTATGCGACAAAATGTCGGGACCCAAAAGTCAGCAAAACGCTTGTCAAAAAAACTTATTGGCTCTTTCTCTTTGAATCTCTGGGGTCAAGCAGCGCTATCCTCAACAGTTTTTTGACAGGCCAAAACCATCTCGCCTCTTTTTTCGCTTTTCCTGTTCTGATTTGTTTCATTCTAGTCAACCAATTACCTCTTAGAAATGTTATTTCACTTTAGGAATGTGAGCGAATTAGATTTTTAATGCATTCCTTTACTTGCTTTGCACATCTTTTACGACCTTTGTGCTCAGCATTGCTTGAAAAAGATGACTGCGTTTAATTTTGAATCCCTTTAAGAAATGGGAAAGAATTGAAATCGTCCGAAATAAGCTTTTGAGCCTTACTAACTAAAAGAATAAAAATGCGAACGCTAACTACTTTAACTGACCCTCAATTTACTAAAAAAGAAAAATACAGTGGATTGGATCAGTTCTTTCTGAATTATATAAAGGATGAACGAGACTTACCATTTGTATATCTCTGTTTGACGCTGACCTTTGTCATGATCCCTTTTGCAGTTGTATTGTTTACCTCTTTGTTAAGTGGTTGGATTTGGACCGCGGCTTCTGTGGTCTATTTGGTCATGTTGGTTTATTATTTAGGTCCATTTACTTTGATGCTGCACAATACAAGTCATCGAATGTTTTTCAAAAGAGAATATAATTTTTGGAATCATTATATTCCTTGGGTGATCGGACCATTCATGGGGCAATCGCCAGAAACCTACTTTAGTCACCATATCGGTATGCATCATGCGGAGAATAATTTGATGGGGGATAAAAGTTGTACGATGTATTATCAGCGAGATAGCTTTATCGACTTTATGAAATATTTTAGCATTTTCCTTTTTATTGGAGTGATAGAATTGGTGGAATATTTTAAAAAAAGAGATCGAAAGGATTTTGTTAAAAAAATCATCCGAGGAGAATTTACCTTTATCGTGTTGTGTATTTTATTGGCCTTTTTTAACTGGCCTGCGACCTTAGTAGTCTTTTTAATTCCATTTGTGCTTATTAGATTTTCGATGATGGCAGGGAATTGGGGACAGCATGCATTTATCGATGCCAACGATCCTGCGAATAATTTTAGAAACAGTATCACTTGTATCAATTCGGTTTATAACAAACGTTGTTTTAATGATGGTTATCATATCGGACATCATTTAAGCCCACATCGTCATTGGACAGATATGCCTAAAGATTTTTTGAAAAACAAAGACAAATACGTCGAAGAAAAAGCGATTGTTTTTGAAGGAATGGATTTTCAAGAAGTATGGTTGTGGTTGATGTTCAAACGTTATGATATCTTGGCGAAAAAATTTGTCAATATTAACGATGCTTATCAATCAGAGGAAGAAGTGATCGCATTTTTAAAAGAGCGAACACGGAAAATAGAAAAGACTGCTGCAGTGGTTGTATAATTGAAAGATTTCTTTAACGCTTATTTCATGAATAAGAAAAAGTAAATGATTGGCAGTGGCTTTGAGTTAAGGACTAAGCACTATGGCTATGTATGCATTGTTACGTGTTGTTTTTTATTCTTTTATCTCATCTTTCAACCCGTAAATAATTAACCAAATGGCAAGAATCAATTCGATTATCCCCATTGGTGCAAATAAATAGAATCCACCAAAACTTAATTCAAATAGATGACTAATTAGATTTAAGAATGCCAGAAAAGTTCCAATGAATCCGAATATTGAAATTAATTGGGGAACTAGTTTTGATTTGAATAAGAGGTAGAAAAATATGACACAATGTAAAACATACACGAGCATATATATTATTCCTGACCATTTCCACTCTGTAAACTTTGATTCGGCAATTATTTGAAAAATTGTCTGCTGTTCAGTATTAAAATTCAAAATATCATTACTTAATTCTGTTATAGTCATCAAAATTATAATACTATAGATAATAATTCCAAATTCAACAAATCGTAATCCTAAGTATGTAAGCGATAGTCTATTACCATACTTTCTTAATACTGGAAAAAGAAGAATAGCAAATACAATCATCGCTGTTATACTCGTAAATTCCATTATCACTGATAAGCCCACATTAAAGCGATTTTCCTGAACATTTTCCAAGAAGTTCTCAGAAAATAATAGATTGTCAAGGATGACCATATGTGAAATTACATAAGGAATAAGATTAATTATGAATACTATGCCCGCTATTCTTCCTATTGTTTTATT
>CAYTVR010000097.1:0-23279 GCA_964441245.1 uncultured Saprospiraceae bacterium
AGAGGTTCTCTAAGCTGAGTTTTGCAGTCAAGTAAGGTATTTTAAAACAACTTCACAGTATATCTTATAAAAAATTGCTTAGAGTAATCTTTTGATTTCTTGTTCTAAATTGATTTGTGGGCTTAGTGGATTGAATTTAGATAAAGCGATTTTACCTTCTTTGTCAATTAAAAAAGTAGCTGGAATACCACTAACGCCGTATTGTTTAGCTATAGGAGAATTCCAATGTTTAAGATCACTTACGTGCGTATCCCAAAGTAAATTATCCTTTTTAATAGCAGCCAACCATTTCTTTTTAGCTGCTTCGATTTGCTGGTTCATTTTGTTTTGATCACCTTGGTAACTTGGTAGTCTTCGAGGGTGAATACCATCCAAAGAAACGCTGTAAACAGTAAATCCTTGATTTTTATATTTTCTATACAGTTCGACCACATGCGGATTTGATTTTCGACAAGGGCCACACCAGCTTGCCCAAAAATCAAGTAGAACTACTTTTCCTTTTAAGTCAGATAATTTAAAATTTTTACCATTTGGATCTGGTAGATCAATCTCTGGTGCCATAGCTCCAGTAGAAGTCGCTGCGGAAGCTTGTCGGGCTAGGATTTGTTGTTCAATTTGAGAGACAAAAAGCGTATAATCCGAAGCATATTTTGTTCCTGGATTTTGCTTAACGATTTTATCTTTCAAACCTTTAAAGGTATTCAAGTATTTACCATCTCCTTGGAGGAATAACATGGACATCAAAGAACCAGTCAAGGGATTAGATACCGATTCCGCAAAAAGATTGACTTGATCTTTATTGATAGAAGAACTTTGAGTCAGTTCTGCCATTTTATTCATCATCTGTAGTGCTGAAGTTGATCCTTCGATAGATAATTTATATTTATCCATATCAGCGATATCGCCGTTTATTTTTACCTGTTTTTCGGTACCATCGAAAACCAAGTAAGTTTTCTTTGCGCCAATTCTCATTCGATAAATTCCAGCTTTTAAAGGCTCTGTCGTGGCGATTTCAAATTTACCACTGCTCGCAATATCTGTTTTTCCAATGACAGTGGAAGAATTATCAAAATGCCATTCATCTAAAAAGGCTTGTAAGTTGGCTGCGTTTTGGATGTTTCCAGAGATTAAGGTTCCAGTTACATTGGCCGCAGAGGATGCAGAGTCACCGCAATTCCAACCACTAATGGTAACGATAGTGGCTAAGAGAAAGAGTATATTTTTCATGCTCAAATTTTTTAAATATATTTTTAAAGGACTAATTTAACAGGTTTTATCTTGATCTTGTTCAAAAAATCAAGGTGAATGAAGCACAATCTTCATGTAAATGCATGCAAAGATACTATTCGATAACTATTCAACAAAAAGAACAGTGAAAATTCCTAATATAAGTAACATTAGAAGTGGACTTGTTGTTTTGGAGAGATCATTTTTATTCATTTAACTTGGATTAATTTTCTTTCTTTTTAAGTACAATTAAAGCTTCCTTTTGAGCAAAATATCGATCAAATAAATGCCTGAATGCACTATATTCAGTTACATTGACTCTAGTAGCATTTCGCTTAAAGTTAAAGACTAAATCAATTACCTCTCCATTTTGTTTGCTAAAATAAGTAAAAGAAAGGCTTCTATCTGGAAGAACAAGATTGATTTGTTCTGGCAAATCAGCAACGATAAAGCCTGTTGGAATTTTGAGTGTAAACGAATAATGTTTTTGACTTGGGTAGTAAAAATCTACCGGGAAAACTCTTTTTTTAGATTTAAAAGGATGCTCTGTGATGGCCTCGATAAATGGTTGAATGTATAAAATATCCGCTTCGAGATCTATTTTTTCTTTCGCTTGTAATTTCGTTTTGACTTTCAGCGGGGTAGTCGTAGCGATAGGAATTTTTTCTATTTTAAAATCCAAAATTTCCGCTTCTTCAAAATTAGATCCGAGATACTCCTCGCAGAAAACGGAAGGGTTTTGATCTTTAAAAATGTCATGATACATCTGATTGGCCTTGTAAATGGTAGCGCCTAATTCTATGTCGAAGGTGGCTATCCCATCTTCATTGATTTCCATATTGACCTTCGTTGATTCAACAGATTTTTTCTTGTTTGGAATATCTATCCAAAGGGGATCTTTGGATTTTTTCAATAAAAAAGCCTTACCATTTAAACTTTCAAGATGTAGTAAATCAAAAGGTAATCGAGGATGAGTAGCATCGAATAATTGGTAGGTGTCATTCAGTTTTACAGCTGCCAGGACGTGATTAAATTGTGTTCGCAATGGATAAACCGTTGATACTTGACCATGCTTTTTGGTACTAGCTAATGCTGGATGGGCTTCCAAACCTGCTGCTCGTAATAGACTGACAAAAAACAAATTAATCTTAGCAGAATTACCTGATTTGTTTTTTATTAAATTGGAAACATTTTGATTTTTATACATCCAGTATTCTTGATTCCATTTTATAGTATTTCCTAAATATTCAGAAATCAATTTCACTTTATCCAGGTCATTTTCATTTCCTTCAAGGATATTAGGTACTGTATTTTTAGCTGTTTTTTTCTTGCCTAAATAATGACGATAAGTATCGAATTGGAGTACATCTTTAGTGAATTGTTCCCAAGTTGACATCAAATTGATCTGTTTACTTTGCCCCATGTCGTCGGTAGATAGATAACCAGCCAATTGGAATTCTATTCGATCTACAAAATCATGTTGATTATTGCAATGTGGTTCTACTTTGATCGCAGGAATATTGTCTAATGACCACGAATTTTGGACAGTGGCCGTTCTATATTTTTGAATTAATCGACTACCTCTGAGCAAAGTATTATAATCCAAGCCTTCTTGTAAACGACCATGAAACTCACTATGTAAAGTTGGAATATGATTTTGGAAATACCATTTTTTAAGATTGGTGACTGAACTTGAAATCAAGGTATACTTATATTCTAAGATAGCTCCGACTTGAACATTGGGAAAGGTAAATTTCATCTCTGACCAATTTTCATCAATCTCATTTTCAAAAAATTGATTTTTTTCTACTTTCTGTTTAATCGTTTTTCCCGATTCGTCTACGGTAATAATTTGTGCTTTGAGTTGTTTGATTTTTTCAAAATTATTGCCTGCATAAAAAGGAATAGAAATATCGGCATATTGATTGCCATTTGGAGCGAGTATTTTGAGTCTTTGATGCCGTGAAATGGTCATGGGCCGCCCGTAAAACATATCTACGTTTCCCCAATCGGACAAGATCACAGCCGTCGCAGAGGAGTCAAATTCACAAATAGTTAATTGAATTTCTTCATCGCTTATTTTTCCCCATTTTAATGGAGACTTTTGTGATAGTAAATAAAAGGGGTGTATAAGTAAACAAAAGCATATTACTATTTTTAACCCAAACGGAAGGCGCATTTAAATTTATTTATGGGCAAAACTACTGTATCAAATAGTTGAGGTAAAAAAACAAAACAAGATACACCCACAAGATATCTAAAAAATGCCAATAACGTGTGAGCAGTTTTAGTTTTAAAAGTTTTTCTGGATCAGAAAAATAAACCAATACACTTACGGGTTCTTTCATTCGTTTTTTAGCTACATAAACAAAAAGAAATAGGAAGGGAAGTCCAGCAATGACGTGGGCAAAGTGTAAGCCTGATATGACATAAAGATAAGAAGCAGTTGTGCTATGCGCTAATTCAATGTTTGCTTCGAATAGACTTTTCCAGGCGAAGACCTGGGCCACCATAAATAATAAACTTAACAAAATGGTATAGACCAAGGATCGAATATATTCGTCTGTATCATCTTTTAAATAGGCCTTATTGGCTTGTTGCATCGTAAAACTACTTGCAATGAGTAATATGGTATTGATGACAAAAAGGAATGGCATTTTTATGGGAGGAATCTTCATCTCCACGCGAGTATAGATCAGCCCTGCTGAGAGAGCCAAAAATAACATCGTGATTCCAGCTAACAAAAGCGTTAGAAAAATATTATAAGGATGCAATATTTGTGGTCGTCCGGAAGGGTTGGTCATTTTTTTTGTTTTTGGTGTTAGTGTGTTCCGTTATTTACGGGTTAGAGTAGGGTATTTTAAGACTAACAAAATTGAACACTAGAAGACTAACAAAACTAATGTTTTTTGGTTGAAGAAAGGTGGACTGAATTTTTTTGGTGAATTTAATGAATGGAGTTAAATGATTTTGTATTGTATTTGGCCAATCAAATTCATTTGCTTGTTAAAGCGAGGTACCGATAAAGGGATAATCACGAATCGCAGATGAGACAACTTCTATGTCAAATCACATGAAAGCATGAAGAGTCAATTAAATTTGGAGAGCCAATAAAAAACGGGAAACCAGTCCAAGACCGATTTCCCATTTTTATATCAATAAAAAGAAAGCTTTTTACTTGAAGACGACTTTTTTGGAGAAGTATCCATCTTTAAATTTGACGACAGCCATATACATGCCATCTGCCAGATTACCTCGTCTTAATTCAAAAGTATTACTATTGACTTTTAGGTGAATGCTAACCATTTTACCTGTCAAGTCATACAAGAAAATACTAGAGATTTCTTGATCTTCTGTAGAGAAGAAAATACGATCAGTAGCTGGATTTGGAGCCATTTGGAAGCCAACCTCAGAAGGATCGATTTCCTCTAATCCTACCAAACCAGTACAATCTAAATTTAATGCTAAGCAAGCTCTAGGAGTAGTATAGTTCATGATCGTATCCCAGTAAGTTCTTGCAAATGCTGGTTCTGGTGCTGGATTTGGTGGTACATTCGCATTATCAGCTGCATAAAAATTCCAAGGAGAACTATGATTAGTGATAGTGGTTACAGACGATGGAGGAATATCGTTAGGAAGAGGAAATAATCCATCGTATCCATCATTCCGCATATCTGCCACCTCATCATGATCTCTTACATTATCATCTAGGGTATCAAAAATATCATTAAAGCCTAAACCAGCTATTGTTTTTTGAATATCATAAGATCCAGATACTTCTACTACTGCAAAATCATCAGTTGGATCTACAGGATCTCCAGTACCTGGAACAGTCAAAGTACCAGTAGTATAAGGAGCTGCACCATCATCTGGAACGGCAAAAGAAATCCATGGTGGAATATTCTCATCTATCCAAGTAACATCTCCTACCGCACCTCCTAAGTTTACCGCAAAATTAAGATGAGATTCGATAGGATCTCCACTTGCATAATTTACACTGTTGGGGATACAAAGTGTATCACCAGGAGGAAGTACTGGATATCCAGCTGGAGGTACGATTCCATAAGTTGTACCATTGATGTCTCCATTGATTGCTTCAACAACCATAGGAATAGGACCAGTTCCTAAATCGATTAAGAACTTAGGTAGTAAGATTTCTGAATATTCGTCTAAAGAAGCTAATCCAGAAACAATATATCCTCCAGTACCAATACCAAAGGCACCAATTCTTTCTCCAGAAATCCCATAAGGATTTACAGGACCACCATTTACACCATCAACTTCAGAAGCACGTAGGAAACGAATAGCAGATCGGATATCTTGAATACCTCGATAAGCAGCATTGATTAGAAAAAATGTACGGATATCTTGATTAGGATCAATTGGATTCCAACCTATTCGGTAATCAACTGCACAAGCAAGGTAACCTCTTTTAGCAAAACTTTTACAAGCTTCTACTACAGTAGAATCTCGAATGGTACCACCAGTTCCATTATTATTTGGAAAAGGTAAAAAGTTACCGGTATGCAATACGAGCATTACTGGTCGTTCGTCATTATTATCGCCAACAGGAGTATATACATCCATGTTCAACGGACGAGTTCTGGCTTCTGTGTCTCCTCCCAATACAGATAAGATCGTTGCATTAAAGCCATAAATAACATCTGAAGTGACCTCGTAGTCATATAATTCCTCTAGGAAAGGCCCTTCCTCTTGTGCCTGTAATTGTCCAAAAGACAATATCGCTAGTGTAAGTAATAAAATGTAAGAGTTGAATTTCTTCATAATTAAGTGTATTATTTTAGTGAGTTGTGAAATAAAAGTTTAATAGTAATTATAATGAATAAAGATTTTGTAAAACCCGTCAGATTTTTTCCGACAGGTTTTATTTTGTGTTTATTTCTTTTTGTTATTGAATTCATACAAGAAGGAAATATAGGCTAAACGGCCTATTCGAGGACCTCCATAAGTTTGGAAAACTTTGTTGTTAAGGATATTTGTAGCACCAATTTTGACGGTAGAATTTATTTTTGGGAACTGGTAATTGATTTGTCCATTCATTAAACCATAGGATGGAATAAATCCTGTAAACTGTGGTGATCCTTCAAAAAGGAATCCTTCTATCCATTTGTAGTTGATACTAAAACCGAAGTTATCATTTCCACCTAATTTGACATTTCTACCAGAAATACCAACATTGAATTTATGTTTCGGAGTGTTAAATGCTGGAACAATTGGATCATCAGTTTCTGTAACCAAAGCATTAAAGGAATAATTTCCATTAAATGCAAAGGACTCTGCAAAATAATAGTTTAAACCAATAGAAAAACCTTGGGTGGTTACTGTTTTTTGAGCATTAGAAGCATATCTAAATACTTGGACATCTTCGGGAATAAAGGCAGCGTCATTTTCAAACTCTACATCGATACCAATATTATAACCGATAAAGTCATCATAAACACTGTAGTAATAGCCTGCATCAACATATAGATTGCTGAATAGCGTAGCTCGATATCCAACCTCTACTGTTTTAACTCTTTCTGGTCGAATCGGATCTAAATTATAATATACCAAACGCGAACGTTGTAAGAGATTACCTAAGTAGTCTGTGAAGGACTCAACAGTGACCAGACTATCCGCTCCGTTTAAGTTTCCAGCGAGGATTGCTGGACCTACGTCCAAAAATAAGTACTGATCTCCTAAAGTTGGATTACGTACACCTGAAGAGAAGCTTACTCTAGCAAAATGTCCCGGTTTTGGTTTCCAAACTGCAGAGAGTGCTGGTGTAAAAACAGGATCAAAGTTTTGATTTTTATCCATTCTCACGGTAGCATTGAATCTCCATTTGCCATCCTGAATCACTTTGTTAACTCCAGCATACATGCCAAATTCATAATTGGTGATGGTGGTTCCAGCAGTATCATAAAATACCGTTCCTCTTGAATCAGGTCTATACATTCTACCATTGGCACCTACGACCAAATCAAGGGCATCCATTTTGAATTGTTTTTCCCCATGAATATGATATAATGCTGATTTATCATAGAATCGCGTTCCTCTACCATTTGAGTTATTGAAGCTAGTCGAAATATCAGTGAACTCTCGTTCAAATTCTGGAGTACCAGGAACCAATCGTCCAGCTAATCCATCCGTAGGATCAGGTGTATTGACAAAAGCTTGTGCATCACTGTGAAATTGATTCATCAAATCTTGATTGTCAGCCAACCAAGTTTGCGCTCCTACATCATCAAAGTCAACAATGACTTCTCCTGTGTTAGGATCAAACATAATGTCTACTTCAGGATAACCTAATTCGACCATTTGGCCTGCAATGTCATTATCTTCCCACCATTTTTTATATCGATTGACATAACCTCCAAAAGGTTGAGAAGCTTCTTCCAAACGTAGTGCCGTAAAATAAGGATCAAAACTATCTCCAGCATCCTCTTTTGACATGTAAGCTCGAATGAAAAAATCATCATTCTTTCTAAACTCAATACGAGGCTGGATGAAAGTAATATCTTTTAAGCTAAAGCGATTGTCTCCCTGATATACGGTTGTTCCTGCTCCATAGTTGAAGCCTAAAATCAATTCAGGAGATTCATAATCTAATTCAGGTTTGGTACGAATGTATACAGAAGTCAATGCCTTAAAATTTCGAGTATCGTAATCTACTAAATCTCTTTCTGCATAACCAGGTCGGTGAAGCGTGATTAATCCAGCACTGTTATTAAAACTATTTGATAGACTTGTTGTAAAATCACCTGCTAAATCATATTCATCTCCATAAGTATTGACACGATCCCATCCACCTGGATTTCCAGTTGGCGTATTGGTACCATCGACTGCAAGATCATTATTGGCTTCCCAATCATCTGCTCTTAAATAAGATAGAGAGAATTTATAAGCCACTACTTTTTGTCCTTCTTTATTCTTAAAACTATCCGCCCAACGCATTTCAGCATTCAACATATTTCGCTCAGCTACTTTTACTTGAACACCTAGTCCTTCTGTAAAAAATGGATTTTTAGTCTCCATTGAAATTACACCGTTGAAGGCATTTGGGCCATAGAAAGAAGAACTCGCTCCTTGTATAATATCTACTTTTCGAACATCCAATTCAGGTGCACCTAAAAAGTTGCCTAATGAAAAGTTTAGACCTGGTGCCTGGTTGTCAACACCATCGATGATTTGTAAGGATCGAACAGGGCTTGTACTATTAAACCCACGAGTATTGATGACTTTAAAACCCAAACTAGCCGCAGTTAAATCTACACCTTTTAAGTTACCGAGTCCATCATAAAAATTATCAGAGGTTGTTTCTTTGATGGCTAACACATCCATTGATTCAACGGTAAGTGGTGCTGCTTTTTGTTTTTCAGAAATTCGTTGACCTTTTACTTCTACAACGGCAGTAGTGATCACACTTTCTACCAAATTAATGGTCATATCTGTTTGAGACTCCGTTACCTCCATTTCTTTATCCGTGTAACCTAAGTAACTGATGGTAAGCATAAATGGAGGAGGAACATCTTTGACTTTGAGTTCGAATGATCCATCCCAATCGGTAACGGTACCAATAGTAGTTCCTTTAACGATGACATTCGCACCAATAAGTGCTTCATCCAATAATTCATCAATGATTTTACCACGTAAGGTGGTCGTTTGCGCTTGCGCTACGTTGAAGCATAGGCATAGTGATGCCAGAAGGGTAAAAAGTCTCTTTTCCATAAATAGTTTTTTGTTTCAGGTCTGTTTTAATATTGTACGGGAACAACGTAACACATGACAGCCCAGATTTTTTTCAGTTATTTTGATCACAGTTCCTTATCTCGACTTTGGCCATTCTAATTGTTGGTTATTAGGGATTAGTTGTTGGTTGCCTTTAGTATATAGAGTAACATATCTGTTTTTAATTACTTTATATGACTGTAATTAAAATGGACATAAAATTTACATAAAAAAGGATACTAAAAACCAGCCCCCAATAACAAATGACTAAAGTCAATCTTATTAGCTTGCTACAAAATAGGCAAAATTATTAATTTTCCTAATTTGTTTTTAATACAATTTCATTGGTCTCGAAGGGGAATAATAGTTGATTGGTTGATTCATCAACATGATCAGCGAAATTACGCTATTATTAGGTATATTATAACTGTTTTGCCTCTTTTTTTAATATTTTATCTGGTTAAAAGCCAGTTTTCCTTATTTTCTATTCGAAAACAAAATATGAAATTGATTTTTTTTATCCGATAAAACGAAGGGTTTTAACACTTAAAAGTAAAAAAATGGTCTTTGGATTTTACCAATATTGCTTAGGGCATTTTTGCTTTTGAAATGCAATTTCTTTATTTTTGCCCTCCTAAGGCAAAACCTTTTTTAGAATTGACTTTTTGAATTTTGCTAAAAAGAATAAGTAGTTCAATTTTTACGAAAGTATAAAAGTTAAGCAAAACATCATTAAAAAAATATAATGGGAAGAGCATTTGAATATCGGAAGGCTAGAAAAATGAAACGTTGGTCAGCAATGGCGAAAGCCTTTACTCGTATAGGTAAAGACATCGTGATCGCTGTAAAATCTGGAGGTCCTGACCCCGAAACAAATGCCCGGTTGAGAGCTGTCATGCAAAATGCTAAAGCAGCCAACATGCCTAAGGATAATGTCGAACGGGCCATCAAACGAGCGACCAATAAGGATACTTCTGATTATAAAGAAGCCATTTTTGAAGGATACGGACCACATGGTATTGCTATTTTGGTAGAAACGGCTACAGATAATAATAATCGTACAGTTGCTAATATTAGAAGCTATTTCAATAAATGTAATGGTAGTTTAGGCACTTCTGGATCGGTTTCTTTTATGTTTGATCATACTAGTCAATTTAAAATTGCAAAAGGTGATTTGGATATTGAAGAACTAGAATTAGAGTTGATTGACTTTGGTGCAGAAGAGGTTTTTGAGGATGAAGATGGGATCATGATTTATGCTGCATTTGAAAGTTATGGAGCTTTGCAATCTGGTTTGGAGGAAAAAGGGTTTGAAATCATTTCTTCTGGTTTCGAACGCATTCCAAATGTGACTAAATCATTGACGGAAGAGCAAGTCGCCGATATTGATAAATTGTTAGAAAAGATTGAGGAAGATGATGATGTACAAAATGTGTATCATACCATGGCTTAACTGTTGACTTCGCTTTCGCGAAAAATAGAAAAAGGCGTTTAGTGAGGAAATACTAAACGCTTTTTTTAGTAGGCTTAATCAGCGAAATGAATGATAGCTTATTTTACGTAAGTTAATTGTTAAAATTATTTTATCCTTCAGTAAATCAATAAAAAAAGCGCAAGGTAAACACCTCGCGCTTTTTCTATTTTTAGCTAGTAATTTTTTTTAATCAAAAAGATTTTCATAACTATCATCTGAATTACTTCTTTTTTGAGGCTCCGGACGAGAATTAAGATCATCTAAATCAAGCGTATCATTAAACTCTGCAGATTCTTTTCCACCTAATAAAAGAAGCGTACTTTCTTTCTCATATTTTTCCAACATCTTCAATCCTTCTTCTTCAAAAACACCATTTTGTAGATCAACAGAATTCATAAAGTTAGAGGACAACTCCATCATCCGTTCCATTTCACCAACTTTGTTGGCTACATCGTCGGTAATGACTTCCATGGCTTGATCGAACATAGCTCTTTGATCTGGATCACCAGAGATGACACTCATCGCTGATTTCATGGCCGAGTGAGAAGCGCGAATTGCTTTACGTTCTTGCTCTTTCATTTTGACTTGATCTCTAATGTCTTCTAACAAGATTTCAGAGTTAGTATACATTTTAGTCAAAATCTTGTGCATCACAGAAATCTTTTTGTGTAGCACTTCATATTTGGCGTTACTTTCTTTTAGTCGAGCTGCTTTTCGAGTAGACAACATCAATTGTTTGTCATTCCCTTTTTTCTTGGCCATAGATGCGAGCTTCATACTGTTTTCCATCTCGCGCGTATTTTCTTGCATGATGCCTTGCAACTTTCGCATTTGCCCGCGAAGGGCGCCTATCTGTGTACTCATTTTACGTAAGTTACCTTCCAATTCTTCTACGTAACTTTTTAGGATGCCAATTGGATCTAGGTTGATGAACATACCTGTGATGGCTCGCATGACACTCTTGTACATGTAGCTAACGAGGTTTCTCATCTTCGGATCTAGGACCATGTAGACGATGGCTCCAAGAACTAGAAGCATGCCTGAAAGATATAGGATGTTAGACATAGCTGCAATTAAAAAAGGCATCGCCTGCATTAATAAGTAGCCACCACCAAGTACTATTCCTGCTAGGAAAATAGCTCCTGTAACTCCTTCCGGTTTTTGCCAAAAGCTCTTCTTTTTGAATTCTTTTGTATCGATCGGTTGAAAATCTGCCATATTGATTTAGTTTTTAGATAATGTTGAAATAGGCTTTTTACAGCGTATTTGTCCGCCAAGTTAATTAAAATTTTAGAAAATTTACTTGGTTAGCGGATTCAATTGATTTTTAGGAAAAGCTTATAAGTATCGACCTATGTTTTCGATGTCTTTTCCTATTTGATTAAGGATGCTTTGAGAGGTCGTTTCAAAGTTCTCTTTTGTTCCTACGATCTTACTTTTTTCCTCGTTGATGGTTGCATCAGCATTGTCAATGGTCATTTGATATTTGTCAATTTGTGCTTCCAATTGAGTGATTTTTTCTCGATGTTTGATGATCTGAGCTTTCAATTTTTCAACCTCACTTTGTTTACCTGCTACTCGTTGTTGCATTCGTTTTTGCAAAGCCAATTCAAATTGTGATCGTTCCTTGTTGATGATCTTTTGATAATGACCTGCGGTTTCCAAAAGTTTGATTTTGGTCAGCCCCATAGTCGAAGCAGTTGCAAAGGCTGTTTTAAAAGACGTTTCTTCATCCAAATTCATAGACGCCATATTGGCTAATGCTAGTTTGAATTCTATATAGTCAAATCCGGGAAGGTTGTTTTTTTCCAAGGCATTGGTTAAAAATTCAATGCTTTTTTCATCTAGTCCGTGAGCAGTGCCAAAAATGGCTTTCAAATCTTTTTTCATATGTGGAAATTAGTGTTATGGTGTTAATGTACTTTAGTTTTAAAGTGTTTTCCTTTGTGGATTATTATTTATGTGATTTAATGATTTATTCGGCTGTTTAATTCCTAATAAATCACTTAAAATGATAAGTTATCGTACCACATGATTTAGGACGATCACTTTTGATAAATATTGTTTCTTGAGCGGAATTTAGCGCCAATTCTTTTAATCGTTTATCCAAAGTGGTCGAGCCTTTTTGGGTATACTTTGCTTGACTGATTGCTCCTGATTCATCTACACAGATTTTAATGACGACTAATCCTTTTTGATAATGTTCTTCTAAAATAACGGGTGCTACCACCAATGATCGTTCATCCAATGCACCTCCAATTTTAATTTGAGTATTGGTATTTACGCTTTTTTTCTGCTTTTGTTGTGCATTTTTTACCGAAAGGCTCCTATCATAATCATCGGGTATCGCTCCTTTACTGGTGACTTGTTCCTCGATTATTTGAGGCGCTTTTATAGTAGGAGAAGAGTTTTCCTGATTTTTTAAAGATGTATGGGGTACTGCTGTTTTTTGATGATTTACAAAGGTTTCAAACAAGCTATGTTGAACCGCTTGATGGAATTTTTTTCGTACTTGATAGTTAGTGATATTTTGCTGGTCAACTTGGAAAAGTTCTTTGACTCTAGCGTCCGCCTGATTATTGGGAAGACAGATATAGTTATCTTTTTGACCTTTTTGGGAAATGATAAAAAGCAATCCTTGTGGAATAGTTAATGTTTCTTTTGTCAAAGAAATGATGCGAACTTCATCGATCGATCTTTTTTCAATAATCGTATATCCAGCTTTTGAAGCATCCAAACCCATTTCCTTTTGATAGGCAAAACCTTTGGTCAAATATCGATATTCATCCAAGGTCATTCCTTCCTGCGCAAGCATTGAGAGTGGCAGGAATAGCACTAAAAAAATCATTTTCACATGAGTCATACAACTATTTTAAAGGATGTAAGGGAGAATATCAACTAATTTAAACAAAATGCGACGAATTATCGACTATTGTCGTCTGATCTTCGATGATTTCGAAATGATATGGTATCAATTTTAAGAAACCCATTGAGCTATCGAGCCATCATCACCTTTTCTGATATGTAAAATATTTGAAAAATATTCCTTAACCAGTTCGGTGTGTGTGATGATATAAATCTGTCGGTACTGTTCTTTTAGCACTTCAAATGCGAGCATGATTTCTTCTCGACGTTCGGTATCTTGACTACCAAATATCTCATCGAATCCTAAGAAAGTCAAACTGTCGGTACTGCCGGATAATTCAGCGATGGCTTTGCTGATTCCGATCCGCAAACACAGGTTGGCCAGATCGATTTCACCGCCCGAAAAGCGAGTGATAGGATAGGCTTGACCATTTTCAAAAATATGAAACTCAAAATTATCATTGACCAAAATACTTTCATACCGACCTTTAGTGATTCGTTCAAACAAACTACCTGCATGTTGCGTAATGGTCGGTTTGATCCGATCAAGGATATAGGTTTTAAACGCCTTAAATAAACCATCGAGTTCTTCGAGTTGATCAAATTCAGATTGATTGCTGCTGATGGTTTCTAGAATGCGATTGTGATTGTTGAGTTCTTGTTGATATTCGTTCAGTAAGCTGAGTAACTTATGATGATTCTGCTGCAATTCTTGAAATTGCTCTTGAGTGGAATCTCGTTCGTTTTCTTTTTGCTCTTGGTCTGTTTTTGCTTTTTGATATTTCTCTTGCGAGAAAGGAAGTTTTTTGATCAGTGTGTTTTGTTCTTTGATTTTTTCATTTCCTTTTTTAATCCGCGATTGAATCAACTTTAACTCTTCTTGTTGCGTCGGGATTTCAAGAATTTTATCTTCGTTGATTTGATACTGTAAATAGATGGGTTCGAAACTTTTGACTTCGTTTTGAATCTTTTCATATTGACCTTCGTCAAAATTGATTGGTCCGAGTTGTTTGATTTGTTGGTCAATTTCTGTGATCATTTTTTGACCTTTTTGTAAGCTCTCTTTTTCCTTTTGAAGTTGAGTGTTTTGTTGTTGGAAAATTTGAATATTGGCTTGTAATTGACTTATAGTTTGTTGTGTTTTTTCAATCGCTTGTTTTTCGATGTTTTCCTTCTCTTCTCCTTTTTTTATGCGTGCCTGTAGTTGCTGTAATTTATCATTTTGATAGGCTTGAATTTCTTTCTGTAAATGAGAAAGAGTTTGGTCATAACTATCTTTGAGTGGTTGAAAACATGTTGGACATGTTGCGTCTTTTCCTAGGCTTTCGATTTTTTGAAAACGTTGTCTTCGTTCTTCTATTTTGCTTTGGATTGCTGCTTGTTCATTGCGAATGGAAGTCAACGCTTTTTGATAAGTTGCTAATTTTTCTTTGTGTTCGGCTAGTTGTTTTTGTTCCTTTTCTACTTGTTTTGGAATGTTCTCCTGGCCCTTCATCTCTTGTTCCAGTTTTTGGATGTCGGACTTTATTTCTGTTATCCTTTTGTCGAATCCATTTTTCTTTTCAGCGAGCATTTTCTTTTCAGAAAATAGTTTACGTTGTTTTTCAAGTTGAGCTAAATTTTCTTTTTGTTTTAAATGATTTTTTACCTCAGCGGTTTTGGCCTTTTGCTCTTTTTGCAAGCTTTTCAATGCCACTAATGCCTCTTTTTTTAATGCTTCTTTTTCGTTTAAATTTTGGACTGCATTCTTGAATTGAAGAAGATCTTGATTTAGTTGTTGATGTTCTGCGGATAAAGTCAATTGTGTAGAGAAAGCGGTTTTGGCTTTTTGGTATTGTTCTTTTATTTTAGTTAAAATCTTTTTTTGTTTTTCTAATGCTTGGTCACTTTTTTTACTTTCCTTTTCGGTTGACTTAATTGTTTTTTGGAGTTCTTTTAATTCATCTGCAGGGATGAGCAAATCACTTTGAGCGGCGATTCCTTTTTTAAGGTCATTTCTGTCAGAGCGAATTAGTTTTTGAATGGCATCTAGATTATCTAAACCAATCATTTTTCGGACCATTCGTTTTCTTTCTTCTCCTTTTGTATTGGATAGGATACCTAATTCTTTTTGACCCGAGAAGATAGACCGTGTAAAAGCTTCTTTGTCCATGCCGATGATCTTGGCCACTTCATCGCTTACAGGTTTGGCACCCGTCGCAATTTGTTCTTGGTGATGATCCTGTAAAGTGGCGTGATGGGTCAATGCTTTTCCTCGAAATTCACGCACCACAACATATTCTTTCATGCCCACTTCAAAGGTCAATTGAAGCGCTACTTTTGATTTGGCTTCGGCCCAACTTGTTTTATAAAACTCTTTGTCGGTATTGGTTGATCCAAAAAAACAAAGGAGGATAGCTTCGAAAATACTCGATTTGCCAGCTCCATTTTTACCAAGGATACCGACCAAGCCTTCTTGAAAGTCCAACTGAAGGTCTTTGTATTGTTTGAAATTTTGTAAATGTAATGTTTTTAGTATCATCGATTTTTATATTCTCCACTTTCAAAAAGATCAAAATACTCTTTTGCTTTTTCTGCTAAAGCTTTAGACTTTTCTGTTCCTTCCACATTAGCGATAATAAATTCCTTCAATAAAACGTCTGTGCTTTTGGATGCTTGGTTTAATACATCTCCAGCAAAACCGACATCCGAAAAATTTCTTTTGATATGAACATGCATGGTGCCAGAAAGGAGTTCTTGGATTTTTCTTTGTGATAGCGCAATAGACTGAGCAGCTAATATCTTTTGAAAATAAATACTAACGATTGCGTCTTTTAAATCTAAGTCTTTAACGGCTTCTATGATTTCGGTCTCTAATGCTTCGACACTTTTTTCTTGGCATTTTTTGATGTCAATCCGATACCAATTTCTTGTTTGGATTGGAATAAATTCTGGAACTACTTCTTTTCCTATTGCTAAATCAAGTACACAAAATCCTTTTGCTTTCCCTGCTTCTGTATCACTCATTCTTTCGGTCGAACCGCAATACCATCCGGCTTTTAATTTTTTGACTTTTTGATAATTATGCCAATGTCCTAAAGCTACATAATCAAATTGGTTGAGCAATTCCATTCGCTCCGGAGGATAAAGCGACTCTCCAAATTCCTCCATGATATAATCTTTTCCAATGGAAGTATGCAATAAAATGATATTCATTCGATCTTTAATCGGTTGGATTTTATCCATTTCCTGCAAAAGGACTTTTTCCTCATTGATGTGCGGTAATCCATGGATGACTAAATTACCAAATTCAATGGTTTGGTATTCTTGTTTGAAAATAGCATGGACGCCATTGATGGTTTGAAAAGCACGTAATATCGGGCTGGTATAAATCGTTTTTGGTGTTTCGTGATTTCCTGCGATGATCACAATTGGGATGTCTGCTGCAGCCAATCGGTTCAATTGTTCTAGAGCAAAAATCATGGGTCGATTAAAAGGGGAGGGGCGATGAAAAAAGTCGCCAGAATGAATGATTAAATCTGGTTTGATTTCCAATGCTTGATCGATGACACTACTAAATGCGTCATAAAAATCTTGTTCTCGTAAGTTGACACCATTGCGGCCTACTTTGTCTAGATCGCTATAGCCGAGATGAGTATCGGAAAAGTGTAGTATTCTCAAGGTGTTGGTTATGTTAAAAAATGTAGATGGTTAAAAGTTGGTACGCTTTATCTTTTACTGACGGTTGAATTGGCTTTGTTGATTGTTAATAGTTGCTGCTTTGTGGTGCTTAGTTTTTGGTCCTAAAAAAAATAATTTGACGTTTAATATATTTTGAATCCTCAAAACTATTTAGGGAGAAGTTTGAGTTTTGGGCGTCTTTTAATTTTCTGTTTGATCTTTAGATTCCTCTGACTTTCGTCGTAAATAATAATAGGTTTCCAATTGTGCTCTAATGGGCATATCATCATCTTCGTCATTTTTATATTCGTTTTTTTGACCTCGGTCGATGATTCTTGCTTTTACATTATCGCTTAATTGGATGTGGAGGAAATCCAAAATTTCTTGACGGATCTCTTCATTATAAACTGGAAAAGTCGTTTCAATTCGATAACTTAAATTTCTAGCCATCCAATCGGCACTAGACAAATAGATTTCTTCTTTTCCATTATTATGGAAAACGAAAATCCTAGAGTGTTCTAAAAAGCGATCAACAATACTGACGACTTCTATATTTTCACTAATGCCCTTGATACCGGGAACTAGACAGCAAATACCTCGAACAATCATTTTAATTTTTACGCCAGCTCTACTGGCTTTATATAATTTAACCACCATGTTACGATCTTGGAGGCTATTCATTTTCAAAATGATTTTGGCAGGTAAACCAGCTTTTGCGTTTTTGACTTCTCTATCGATTTTATCTTCTAGTGCTTCTCGCAAATTGAATTGTCCAACCAGTAAGTGTTTGAATTTTTGAGTAGGAACTTTTACCGTTTCTAAAAAAGAAAATACCCGAGTAACTTCCTTTGTCAATCTTGGATCAGCAGTAAATAAACCAAAGTCACTGTAGATTTTGGCGGTATCTTCGTGGAAGTTACCTGTACTCAAGTAGGAATATAATTTATTTTTTCCTTTTTCTTTTCGAGCAATCAAAGCAATTTTAGAATGTACTTTTACACCGGGAAAACTATATTGTACGCTAACGCCTGCCTTCTCTAATTTTTCGCCCCAAGCTAGATTGGCCTCTTCATCAAATCGTGCTTTTACCTCAACAAAAACAGACACTTGTTTTCCAGCCTTGACTGCATTCATCAACGCATTCATGATTCGGGATTTTTTCGCTACCCGATATTGAACAATTTTGATATGAGTGACATTCGGATCATGAGCAGCTGTTTCAAACAAACGAATCACTGATTCATAAGAATGGTAGGGCACATGAATCATATGATCCTTTTCTTGAATCACTGAAAAAATATCTCGACTATGCTCAAGCGCCGTGTACGGAATGGGTTCCAATGGTGTTTTGGCCAAGTGGAAATAGTTGAAATCCGGAAATTTAAAAAAGTCTGAATTATTATGTAATCGACCTTCGGCTAACAAATCGTATTCGTCCAAATCGAAAGTTTCGGATAAGAAATTCAAAAGTTCATTTGGCATCTGACGATCATAGACTAACCTGGATGGAGGTCCAACATTTCTTTTGGCCAAGCTTCTTCGAATTTTTGCAATCAGATCACCAGAGAATTCATCCTCAATGTATAATTCCGCATCTCGGGTCAACTTGATAGAATAAGCATTTTTGATATTATATCCGGGGAAAATCCAATCAGCACTGATTCGTACAATATCATCTAACAAAATGATGTCATGTTGTCCTTCTGGAGAAGGCAATTGAATAAAACGAGGAAGATGATCTGATGGGATTTTTAAAATGGCGTATTTCTTCTTCTTTTCACTTCTTGGTTCCAGTTCTTTATCATCTTTTTTTTCTTGTAAAAGTAAAGTCAGGTATAAAGCTGCATTATTTAAGAAAGGACGAATTTTTTTCTTAACAAGCAATACCGGTTGAACGAAAGGCAGTAAGTTATTTTGAAAATAGTCCTCAATAAACTCTTCTTGATCCGGACTCAGGTCTCCTCTCTTTAATAAGTAGATGTTATGACTTCTTAATTCTGGAACGATTTGGTTTTCATAAATATCACTGCATTCCTCTTGCTGTTTATTAATGATTTTTCGGAGACGCTTGAGTACTTGATTGGGATCAAATTCTAATTGTCGTTTTGTTTTTTTACCAACCCGAACAAGGTTTCTAAGGCCAGCTACGCGTACTCGAAAAAACTCATCTAAGTTAGATGAATAAATGGCTAGGAATTTCATTCGCTCAAATAGAGGAACAGAAGGATCCTTTGCCTCTTGCAATACGCGATAGTTAAAAGATAACCAACTGACATCCCGATGCACATAGGGAAATGATTTTCTTGTCTCGTCTTTCATACAGTAAGTGAAATATATTCGTTTATAACTTTATAATTTTTGCAATTTATACTGCTGCAAAGTTTATAGCGGATTCATCCCATTCAGGTGCTTCATGTAAGGCCGTAATCAATTGATCGGCCTCTGTAATTACGCTCCAGATACCTCGATGTTCCGGCCTCATGAATTTTTCTTCAATTGTTTTTTCCAACATGGCCAACAATGGATCATAAAACGATTTATGATTGTAAATGATGATAGGTTTTGTAAATTTTCCCAATCGTTTTAGCGTAATGGCTTCCATCAGTTCCTCTAAAGTTCCACAACCTCCAGGCAAAGTGATCAACGCATCGACTTCCATCAGTTTTTTCTTACGTATTGCCATATCATCTACAAGGATCAATTCAGTAAGCCCTTTGTGTTGCCATTCCACTTCTATCATAAAATGAGGAATGATACCGATAACTTTTCCGTCTCTTTTTAGCACACTATCAGCGAGTTGTCCCATGAGTCCTTTACCTCCACCACCACAAACTGTCGTAATGCCTTCATTGACAAGTGCTTCTGCCACTTGATCTGTTAAATCAAAATATTCTTGAGCAATTTTATCACTAGAGGCGCAATAGACGCTCACTTTTTTAAAATGTCGATTACTTTCTTTATTCATGTTGATTTTTTTACAAAAAAGTCGAACTTTCGACTTGTGATCTAGAATAAACTAATTTGTTGTCCTTCTCCTTCGTATGGTAAAGTTGGTCCTCTAGAGATGACTTTACAATGCTTTTCTAATTCTTGGCTTAAATATAATGCTAATTCTGGTGCCAATAGGTTATCTGGCTCATGAGTAAAAAAGAAAACTTGATTCAATCCTTGTTCAAACCATGATTTTAATTTTTGAACCCATTGATCAATTCGTTGATAATCAGAATCAACTAAACCGTTGCCAACAAATCGGATCATTGCGATTTCCCGAGTGATTCTTTGATGTAAAACATCTCGACGGCCGGCTACGTCTGTGATCACGGATGCAAAATGCCTTTTTTCAAGGAGATCAAATAGAGATTTACTCGCTTTTGGAGATTTAAACCAAGAAGCATGACGTACCTCAATGGCTAAAGGAATATGATTGGGAAAATGATTTAGAAATTCTTCTATTTGCCAAAGTCGGTCTGTACCGAAATAAGGAGGCATTTGCATAAAGCAACAACCTAATTTTCGATCTAATCGCTGGATGACATCACAAAATTGAAGTAAAAGTCCATTGGAAATCCCTAAATCTACTTGATGGCTAATGGATTGTGGAATCTTTGGGCAAAACATAAAATCGTCGGTAGATTCTTTGATCCACTTGTCGATAGTTGCACTATCTGGAATTCGGTAATGCGTTGTATTTAGTTCAATTGTATTGAATTGCTTCGCGTAATACTTGAGATAGTCTTTAGCTTTGGTGCCAGGAGGATAGGTATGGCCGACCCATTCTTTCATACTCCAACCAGTACAACCGATATAAGCTCGAGGCGTTAAGCCATCATCAGGTAATCCTTGAAGTACCTGAGAGGTTTCTATGGGATCAGTGGGTAAACTGAAATCAACTTGATCAATGTTAATGAGTTTTCCGAATTTCATTTTTAAAATAACTTCATTCAAAACAAAGCTTTAGTCCATTTTGCTGTGTTTTTCTAAATAGTTCTGCAAAATAGCATCCCATGAGGAGAATAGAAAATTTGATCAATTAACTTTTTATTTTTACTGAAATTATTCATTTCTGATTTTGCTTATCCAAATCAATAAAAGGTGAAACCGATGCTAGAATTGAACAATACTTGAATGCTATTCGTAGTTAAAGAAGTTCATCACTTTTCCCTTGGAGGCAAATAATAATTTTTGGGCAAAATAAGATCAAAATGTACCGACTTAAAAAAATGATAGGAATACTCTTTTTAGGCACTTGCCTCTTGATTTCGATAGTAGCTTTGAGTAATTATTGGTTGATCAATACTTCTGAAGGGAAGGTCTATAATGATGTATCCAAAATTCCAATCAATGACGTTGGACTTGTTTTGGGAGCTAACCCTAAAATTTTCAATAAGTATAAAAATCCATATTTCTATAATCGAATAGACGCTGCTGAAAAATTGTATAAGTCTGGAAAGGTCAAACATCTTTTATTAAGTGGCGATAACGGGACTAAAGGTTATAATGAACCTGAGGAAATGAAATTGGCTTTGATGGAAAGAGGGGTTCCTGAATCGGCGATTACTTTGGATTTTGCGGGCTTTAGAACGCTGGATTCCATCGTTCGGAGTCAAAAGATATTTCAACAAAAAAAGATTACGGTCTTGTCACAAGAATTCCACAATTATCGAGCTTTATTTATTGCCAATCATTATGGTATCGATGCTGTCGCCTTCAATGCAAAAGCAGTTAACTCCAGTAGTCAGAAAACGATTTATCGAGAATATCTAGCTAGGTTCAAAGCCGTTTTGGATTTATACATTTTGCGAAAGCAACCTAAATTTTTGGGTGAGAAAATTGATATTGTCATTTGATGTTCATCGACTTTGCTTAAAAAGAATTATCCACTTCTACATGATGCAAATTTTCACCAGAAGAAAAGTAATACCCCTTAACTTAGATGATGTCGACTTAGAAAGGCTGATGACTTTTCCAAGTAAAGAAAATGCAGCGCTAGAAGAGTTTTTTGTCAAAAAAATATATCATAAGGATCACGTTCAAATTGGAATGAATGCTAGTAAAACTTATAATGATGGAATTCACGATTTTGAATATGATCGAGTAAAAAAGAATTAGTGATTTTTAGCCGATTTAAAAAATCTGCATTTCGTCTCTACCTGACCTTAATTCTAATGTTGTTTCTTTTTTTTCTTGGTGAAAAGGCGAATACTATAAAATCAACATTGATTGGTCTTGCGATCGTTTGGTTCATCTTTATTTCGCTTATGTTAATATTGGGCATAAAATCTCAATCAAAAGAAATAGAAAGAGAAATGGTACTTAGAATAAATTACTTTAGAGGAACCATGAATTAATTTGATTTTAACCGTATGTTTTTGGTGCTTAATCTCCCTTTGTAAAAGAAAAACTTGTCAAAAATGCTAAATCGCGATATATCCTGTTAGTAAGCTATTCAAAATTCAATTATTTTCACCTTCGAAATTATCATAAAAGATAAAGCCGAAAGAATTTAAAATGCTAGTTTCGTATTTTTAATGATTTATTCCATCAAAAAAAAAGTCATGTCTAATCGTCGAAAATTTATTAAAAAAATGGCCCTTGGTACGACTGCTCTTGGTCTTACAGGTGTTTCTTTTTCTAATTGCTTTGCGCAAAATAAGAAGGACAAAATCGGTGTTGCCTTAGTTGGTTTGGGTCATTATAGCAAGCATTTATTGGTACCTGCTTTTGAGTTTACAGAGCACTGTTATCTAGCAGGGATTGTTACTGGTAGTCCTGAAAAAGCGAAAAAATGGCAGCAATTGCATCAAATTCCAGATCAAAATATTTATGACTATGATAACTTTGATAGTATTGCCAATAATGATGCTATTGATGTGGTATACATTGTTTTACCACCTTTTATGCATAAAGAATTTACGATTCGAGCTGCCAATGCTGGCAAACATGTCTGGTGTGAAAAACCAATGGCAATGAACGTGCAAGAGTGTCAATCAATCATTGATGCTTGTAATCAAAATAAAGTTCAATTGACCATCGGTTATAGAATGCAACATGAACCAAACACTCAAACTCTAATTTCTTATGCTCAATCAAAACCTTTTGGATCGATGAACCGAATTGATGCACAAGCAGGTTATCGAGGTGGCGGTGGTACAGGTTGGCGTCATCAAAAAAAGATGGGCGGCGGTGCTTTGTATGACATGGGCGTATATACCGTTAATGGAATCCGATATGCGACCCAACAGTTTCCCAAAAGAGTTCTTTCTGCTAAACAATATGCTAATCGTCCTGACCTTTTTAAAGAGGTAGATGAAACGACGGAGTA
>CAYTVR010000098.1:0-23272 GCA_964441245.1 uncultured Saprospiraceae bacterium
GGATTTGATGATCAACTAGGAAGTCTAGAGGTTGGGAAACAACCTGGATTGAACTTGCTCAATGTTGGTCCAGATTTTAAGTTGAATAGAGGAACGCTTGTGAAACGATTGATTTAATAATGAAAAAATAAGGTTATAAACAATTCGTTTTAATGAAAATCCACCTTCATTGGATCCAAATTATATTTGCTTAGCCTTTAGTGAAAATTTGCTTCTCTACTTCGAAATTTAAAAAATCATTTTCCATTTCCAATTTCGCAATTTGTAATAATTGATCTTTAAGAAATTGTTGATGCGCTTCAGTGGACGGTCGCAAAGGACGATGCAGACTTGCTCTTCTGATCTTTTCTATTTGTGAAATTAAATTTTTCGTCTCTTGATTGAAATAAGTTGTCGCGAAGGAATCCCAAATATAATTAATGGCCGTTTCATTGGGATGAATCATATCTTCTTTATAAAATCGATAATCTCTTAAATCATCTAGGACCAACTCGTAAGCAGGAAAATAATGAACGAAATTAAATTGCTCTTCCATTTCCGTAAGAGCTAACAGCAGACTAGCCTTACTTCGCTGATTTTCTAAATGACCATCTCTCAGATGTCGAACTGGACTAACGGAAACGATGATTTGTAAATCAGGTAAAAACTGATGTAGCCGTTCAAAAATGCTAGAAAGAGATTTGGAAATATCATTTACATTTAATCGAATTCTATTGAAATCGGAATTAGGTAGTTTATGACAATTCGCGACGATTTCATTTGTTTTTTTGTATTGAAAAACGTGAGCAGTGCCAAGCGTCAGTAATAAATATTTAGCTTGTTTTAATTGTATGCGACCAGTAGTAAGCTGTTGATTTATTTCTGACAAGCAAGTCGCTTGATCTGTTTTAGAAAAGTGACCATGATGTGCAAAACTATGCCACAGATCGAGATGTTGGAAAAGATCTTGGTTCGAAAAAAGACTTTCGTCTAAAAGGCGATGAAGGTTTTGACTAATGGATATCGGATTATATAAAATGCCAAAAGGATTAACGATAGTTGAAAATTTATGTTGTTGCAAACGTTCACCAATATGTTCTGCAAAACAAGAACCTAAAGATAGAATTCGATCTTGATGTTGAATGTCTTGCTGACTTTTTTGAGCAAACAGTGGTGTACGAAATACAGACATTTGATTGGCTTTTGTCTTATATGTTACTTTTTCTTAATTCGAACTCATTACAATAAGAATGAAATTGGACAATTTAATCGAATTTTTGTAAATTTAAATAATTGTAAATGCTAAGAATATTTTTATTGATTTACAATACTCACCTAAAACCATTCTGAAAACTTAGCTCCTTGTTTCAAGCATAGAAATAGACGAATAATAAATTTACATTTTACTTTGAACAAGTTGTCTATTTTGTTAGTTAACCTTTTGAAATAATTCAACAAACACTGATTTTATTTTTACCAAACTACTTCTAACATGAAAAATATTTTATTCGCTATTCTATGGCTATTTTTTTCCTTTCAGGGTTTTTCTCAATTAAATATAAATTTGCTGTCCAATACTACATATAACACCAATCTCAATGATGTTTGGAACTATGCAGCTAACGGAAGAGAATATGCTTTAGTCGGAGGAGGAGATGCATTATATATACTTGATATTACTGATCCCGCTAATCCGGTTGATTTAGGTAATGCTCCAGGAATTCAATCTTTATGGCGAGATGTAATGACTTATGGAGATCGTGCATTTGTTACCAATGATGAAGGAGGCGGTTTATTGGTGATTGATCTAAGTAATCTTCCTGCACCTATTACTCCTAGTGATTACTATTTCTGGAATCCTGATATCCCGGGGATCGGAAGGCCAGGTAAATGTCATAATATTTTTATAGATGAAAACGGGATTGGATATCTAGCAGGATGTGATAGTAACTCAGGAGGTCCTGTTTATGTTGATCTGACAGATCCGAATACCGTCACTTATATAGATCATGCTCCAGCGATTTATGCACATGATGTGTATACCCGAGGAGATTTAATGTATACTTCTAATATATTTATTGGACAACTACGCATTTATGATGTTTCAAATAAGGCCAATACCGTTTTATTAGGTACCCAAAATACGCCCAGAAATTTCACTCACAATGCTTGGTTAAATGATGTTGGAGATGTTGCTTTTACCACAGATGAAAAACCCAATGCTTCCGTAGCGGCCTATGATGTTTCAGATCCCTCAGATATCACTTTATTGGATGAATTTAAACCCTTATCAATTGATCCTAATGACGGTATCATGCCTCACAATGTACATGTGATAGGTGATTATTTGGTGGTATCCTATTATGAGTATGGAGTGGTCATAGTGGATGCTTCTGTCCCGGACAATTTAATCGAAGTTGGGCATTATAATACCTTTAGTGGAAATGGATTTGGCGCTTGGGGAGCAGACCCTTATTTACCTTCAGGAAATATATTAGTAACAGATCATCGTCATGGTTGCTTTGTTTTGTCACCGACCTATATTCGCGCTGCTAGATTACATGGAAATGTAAAAGACAAAGTTACAGAAATGAATATTAATAATGTAAGCGTAACGATCGCTACCACAGAGTTACATGATGGGAAAACAGATTTTATGGGGATTTATAAAACAGGATTAGCAATTCCTGGTGTGTACACCGTGACCTATTCAGCCACTGGATATCATTCAAAAACGGTGACGGTGACTTTAACAAATGGAGTGATCACAACTCAAAATATTGACTTGGTTCCTTTAGGTGCTTTAGATATTGACTTAATCAGTTTTGAAGCAAAATTGATCAATAAAAAAGAAGTGATCGTTGATTGGATGGCCTTGAGTAATGATGACTTTATTGATTTTGAAATCGAAAGAAGTCTCAATGGTGTTGACTTTGAAAAGCTTGGTCAAGTGACAGACAGAACACCTTCTCTAAGTGGTAAATCCTACTCTTTTAGGGATGTATCTATCCCCAGAGAAGTATTGTTATACCGACTCAAAATGATTGAGCCAGATGGTACCTTTTCTTACTCGACGATAAAGAGTGTCGATAATACAAATGGAGAAACGATAGAAATAGGTATTTTCCCCAATCCAGTAAAAGCAGGAAAATCGATAATGTTTAAAAATAATTCAAGACTTGACACTAAAGATATTCAATTTCAATTGTTCAATAGCGCAGGAATGCAAGTTGCCGCATTTACGTTCCCAGAGAATGTAGCAGAAATTAATTTTGATACTCACCTTCTACCTAGAGGAGTTTATTTTGTAAAAGTAATGAATGATGGGATTCCTTTAAACATAGAAAAAATAGTAGTGAATTAAGAGCCTATTTAAATTTTTGCTTCCTGATTATCAGTTCTCACCAACTTTGAACATGTTTTAAATCAAGTACAGGATATGCAATCATCCACAGGTGACATCTTTCTCGGAGGTGTCACCTGTGTTATTTCAACCTGATTTTAGAATAATATGGAACATACCCTAATTTATTCCCACAAAAACATTAAATTTCGTTTTCATTGATTGGTTTTAAAAGCAGATTTAAGATTTATTTTAGTTTACAATATATTCAGGCAATAGAAATTTAAACATTGTTATTAACTCTCTTGTACAATGGGATTTTTTGATCGACTTTTTGGTGCTACTGTTTCCGATGCTTCCCAACCCAAAATAAGCTTCGGTCGGTATACTGACTCTTATAAAAGTGGTGAGCAGTATGATGCTTGGGATCGTTCATTGGAAAAATTTGAAGATGAAAATTACCTAGAAAGTTATAAAGATTTTTTTATCTATTTGAGAGATGAGGATGAAGACAATGTTATTTTTCGGGAAGAAAATGGAGGCATACATTTCGAACTATATCAAGGCTCAAAAAAAATAATAGGTTTTGCGGATCATCGAAAAGTTAGAGTAGAAGCGCCCATTGCACATTCTGCCGAATTGAACCTTGGATTCATGCGGCGATTGATCGAAAACAATTTTGACCTTAAATATGGTCGTTTTGCATTAGATGCAGATAATACGATCACCATTCGATTTGATACCTACACCATAGATGGTTCTCCTTACAAATTATATTACGCGCTTAAAGAAGCGGCCACGCATGCCGATAAACAAGATGATTTGTTGTTGGATGAATTTGGTATGTTAGAACCTGTAGAAACAAAACATTTACGAGATTTGCCTCCAGCAGAAAAAGAAGCCAAATATAATTATATTATCTCCGAAATTAAATGGGCGATTGATCAACTCAAAAATGGAAAGTTAAAGGCAGATCAATATCCAGGTGGCATCGCTTACCTTTTATTGAATGTTAGTTATAAACTAGATTACCTGACCAAGCCAGAAGGTTTTATGATGGAATCTTTAGAGCGATTGCACCGCCTTTATTTTGCGAAAGACAATAAAGCCATCGCAGAAAAAATTGTTAATGTTCGAAAGGAGTATGAACAATTGATAGCCCGACCCAAAGAAGAATATTTTAAAGAAATGTATTTGGTTCGATCGACTTTTGGAATTACTAGTCCAGTCAATCACGATAGAGTTAAAAGCTTTATTGATGGAGAGTTAGCGAATATGGATTGGTACAAAGAAAATGGTTATGATGATGTAGCACTTTCCGTTCCAGGATACATTGTCGGTTATTGTCTATTTAATTATGCTATTCCTGAGCCTGATCGAGACTTTTTTCATTTATACTATCATATTGTAGAAGCCAATTATTTCAAACATTTGGGCTACACCACTAATTTCTATGATCGAGAAAAGGAGACATTTAATAAGAAAGGAATTAAAAAGGCGATTAAATCAATTGTAGATAAAAACAAAAAAGTTTTTCCTAATCTCAGTCCAGCCATCTCGAGTTTGGATTATACAACGATTTGTAGTTTTTCAAAATCGTTTTTATTAATGGTTTACAAATTAGATATGACCAAGATCTCATAGGCAGAAAAATGGAGCAAATCATTGAAAAATATAAAGCAGTCATCATTCAAATAGCTACACCTTATAGCACAGGTACAGGCTTTTATTTGAAAGAACATCAACTTATTGTCACCAACGAACATGTGGTACGCGATAATAGAGAAGTGGTTATTGATGGGGCCAACTTTAAGAAACAATTGACTCCTGTTCTGTATTTAGACCCCAAGTATGATTTAGCATTTTTGCGCCCTCCGGCGAATATGGATGCACCCAATGTTACGCTAGCATCAGAAAGACAAACTAAAGAAGGTCAAAAAGTGCTTGCAATAGGCCATCCGTTTGGTATGAAATATTCGGTGACACAAGGGATCATTTCAAGTACCAATCAATTACAAAATGAAATAGGATATATTCATCACGATGCTGCCTTGAATCCTGGGAATAGTGGAGGAGCATTGGTCAATGCTACTGGTGAAGTAATTGGAGTCAATACTTTTATCATTAAAGATGGAAATAATGTTGGTTTTTCATTGCCGATTCAAGAAGTCATTCATTCGATTCAAGAATTTAAAACAGCAGGCGAGGAAGAAGCGACTAGATGTATGAGTTGCTCCAACTTAGTTTTCAAAACGACGATAGAAAAAGACTATTGTCCTCATTGTGGAGCAAGAATATTGATTCCTTCCAAGATAGAAGGATACGAATCCATTGGAGTAGCGAATACTATAGAGCAAATTTTGATAAAAGCTGGTCATGAAGTCGAGTTATCTAGAATGGGGCCAGGGAATTGGGAAATAGAAGAAGGAAGTGCACATATCAACATCTCATATTACGAAAAATCTGGCTTAATAATTGGTGATGCTTACCTGTGCATCCTCCCAAAAAGTAATATCAAACCTTTATACGAATATTTGTTGAAACAAAATTATGAAATCGAAGGACTGACTTTTAGCATAAGAGGACAGAACATCGTTCTTTCATTATTGATTTATGATCAATATTTAAATGTAGAAACAGGCATGAAGCTTTTTCAACGCTTATTTGAACGGGCAGATCATTATGATAATATACTGATTGAAGAATATGGAGCCTCTTGGAAGAATGAGGCATTTAATGCAAATGAAGACTTTAATCGAGAAGTATAATTGTCAAGAGAATATTTAACTTCTATCATCGTTTAATAAAAGTTTGAGACCACCTTTGGACCAAAACGGTAAGAATTAAAACCTTATCAGTTCGTTAAAGGCTTAATAATTCTTTTGTAATCCTACAAAAAAACATTATTTTTACCTTCTAACTAGTAGTAATGCTACTTGTTTGACAAGTATGCATTAAGAATTGACATGGACCTAGTTAAAAGGAAGCTTACATGACCGTGTCCAATTTTTCTTTAACTTATTCAAATCATTAATTTGACATGAAAAGATTGACACATTTATTTTTAGTGGTATTTTTTGCTCTTCTAGGCTCGGTGGCCCTAAAAGCTCAGGATATTCACTTTTCACAGTTTTATCTGTCACCGCTCAATTTGAACCCTGCAATGACTGGGGTGATGAATTGTAACGTTCGTTTAGTGGCTAATTACCGTAACCAATGGTCTAGTGTACTCAAAGCGAATGCTTTCAATACTTATTCTGTTTCTTATGATCAACGTATCGCGGTAGGTCGCTATGACTTCTTCGGTATTGGTGGATCTTTCTGGGGAGATAAAGCAGGGGAATCTGAATTTTCTACCCTTCAAGGTAAACTTTCTCTTTCTTATGCTAAGAAAATGGGTGGATATCGAGCCAAGTCTCATTACCTTTCTTTTGGAGCAGAAGCAGGAATCACTCAAACAAGCGTTAACTTCCAAAACCTTCGATGGGGAAGCCAACATGATGGAAATGGTGGACGAGATGGAAACATTGCTTCAGGAGAAATTTTCAATCTAGATAATTTCATCTATGCTGATTTTTCCGCAGGAGTCATGTGGTTTACAGTATTAGACAAGAATAATAATTTGTACATCGGTGGAGCATATTCTCACCTAAACCGTGCAAATCAATCTTTTAATAGCAATCAAGTAGAAGACTTGTATAGTAAATTTACGATCCATGCAGGTGGTGAATTTATGATGACAGAAAGATTAGGATTGGTGCCTGGTGTGATCACTTTGTTCCAAGGGCCTTCTTTTGAGTTGAATACAGGAACCAGTTTGAAATTCTTACTAGGTGGTAATAAAAGAAACTCTCAGGCTTTCCAATTGGGAGCATGGATGCGTATTTCGAACCACTTCGAGAAGAGTGTAACGGCTGATGCCCTTATTCTTTCTACTCGATTCGATTATAATGATTTCTCTATAGGATTTAGTTATGATGTAAACGTATCAAGCTTACGACCTGCGAGTAACTCTAACGGAGCTTTCGAATTTGCTTTGGTTTATAAAATATGTGGACCAGAAAAGCGAAACGTATATTGTCCTAATTTCTAGGATGATAATTGCTTCAAAAAACATCCTGCACGACTTAGTTCTTGCAGGATGTTTTTTTATACATACCTCTCTCCAATCTATAATATTATTCTAAACAGCTATTTTTCTGCTGAAACCTTCTATAATACAGGCTTTTTTCCTTAGATTTGATAAATTCGAGTCAAAAATTTAGTATTTTTACAAGTGCAACTGTAGAGAAAACTAATTCAACATCATTTGACTCACCCTGTAGAAACACTATTTATTTACCCTATTAGCTGAATGATTGAGTTTATTTCCTGTTGTAGCGATACAATTGAGATCTATTTTATTAAAAAATTATTTTAAACGATTGGGAAATTATGTTTGGAAATAAAAAGAAAGACACAGAACAAAAGAAGAGTATAATCCCTTCTGCACCTTCTCACTCCTTAAATACTTTAGTCAAAGGGACTATTGTTGAAGGTATTGTAAAATCAGAAAGTGACATCCGAGTCGATGGTACGATAAAAGGCTCTTTAACTTGTAATGCAAAAGTAATCGTAGGACCAGCCGGTTTTATCGAAGGAGATATCAAATGCGAAAATGCAGTAGTCGAAGGTCGAATTACAGGTAATATTCAGGTTGCTGAATTATTATATGTTAGAGAAACTGCTGAAATCTCTGGAGATGTCAAAACTAATAAATTGACGGTACAATCTGGAGCTATTTTTAATGTAACATGTGAAATGGGCGTACAAGCAAGTGGCAATGGCGCTTATTCAAATGTAAAAGCATCAAAGAACGTTGTCAAATCCGCAGGAAAACAAAAAGTCGGAGTCTAATAAAAAACGGACGAACAATAGTTATGTCAAATACTCAGGCATGGCTATGCAAATGGGGCTTACCGTGTTGATAGGAACATTTATTGGTCAAAAAATAGATGAATACTATGCAACCGATAAGCCCTATTTTACTATACTACTAGCCCTTCTTGCCGTTTCAGCTGCCCTTTATTTAACTTTAAAAGATCTCATTAAAGGAGACGGAGACTAATCACTGTTTAAAAAATAAATTCGACATTACTAAATGAGTTGGACTACCTTTTTTAAGCAATTGATATTTGTATCCTTGTTGACCGTATTATTACTGTTCACCTTACATTTCAATCCTGATATAGCTGTTCACAGTCAACTTTCTTGGGCGAGTTGTATGTTTTATATAGTACTTAGTATTTTTATTTTCTTTTTTGCTTATCGAGCCGCTTCAAGCCAAAATAAGAATGCTTTTACTGTCGTGATTATGGGCTTTGTTTTGGCGAAAATGGTTCTCTCAGTTACTTTTCTAATCATCTTTTTTCAAATAGTCAAACCAGAATCTCGTCTTTTTCTAGTCCCTTTTTTTGTTGTGTATTTAATTTACACGATTTTTGAAACTTATTTTATGACCAAATTGGCTAAAATGAAGCCGGATAAAAAATCGTCATCCGCCAATTAACAAATACTCAAGCCTTAAAAAAATGAAGAACTCAACTTATACGATTAGTGTGAATGGACAATATGAAATGGAAGTGGACCAAGCTACCGCACTACAACTAGATATAAAACCACAAGGAGATGATTCTTGGCATATTTTAAAAAATAAAAAAGCCTATATCGCTAAAGTTGTTGCTACCGACTTTGCCCATAAAAAGATTCAATTGAGTTTAAATGGTAAAACATTTCAGGTCAGTATTGCGGATGACTATGATCGATTGGTCAAACAATTAGGTTTGTCTGTCGTCTCCTCTGTGAAGGTCAATGAAGTAAAAGCTCCTATGCCAGGCCTTGTATTAGATATAGCGGTAGAAGTTGGCCAAGAGGTAAAAAAAGGGGATGGTTTATTGATTTTGGAAGCCATGAAAATGGAAAATGTAATCAAGTCGGTTGGAGATGGTGTGGTAAAAGAAATTTTGATTGAGAAGGGGACGGCCGTTGAGAAAGGACAATTATTGATTCAGATGGAGTAAGAGAGGAAGTATAGAAGAGTCCCTAAGGCTAGAATATAAGAAGAGGCCCGCGATCGTTTTCGTTCGCGGGCCTCTTTTAGTCTTGAATCTTGATGATCTTAATTCAAATAATTATCTTCAAAAAATTCTCTATACCCATCCATACTTTTAGATTTCAGAATGGTTCGATAATTATATTGAGTGATAGGGTAGGCTTCGTATTCAGTGCCTTCCGGCAAAAATGAAGCGACATTGCTTTGTACACTATTGTAATAATCCATAGCTTTTTCTTTGGTCTTAAATCGACGAATCACCAAAACCGGTGTTCCTGTTTTGGAACCAAGATAAACGTTGGATACCCGAAGTTTTCCTAACTGATGGAACTCTCGATTGAAATCACTGACTGCATTTTGTGCATCTTTCAACTTGATGTTTTTATCTTGTAGGACCACAATAAAGTAATGCAATTTTTTATTGTCCATTTTATACTTGGAGTCGCCATCTTTGCTTCCTTTTTTCTTGGCTGTTTTTCCTCCTTTCTGTCCCAATAGTCGCAAAATTTCTTTGGCTCTAGTTTCTTCTGGAGTGTTGGGATATTTGGCGATCACTTCTTTTAATGATTTGATATAATCCTCTTTTCCTTTTAGGTTACCCAAACACATGGATTGTAATAAGGCGAATTTAGGTTGTAAGATATTTTTAGGACCAAACTGTTGGGTCGCTTTTGAGATTCTTTCAGAAGCAACTTTGAATTTTCCTTGCTCAAAAGCATCATAGGTAGCATCGTAATAATCCATTAATTTTTTCTGTTCAGAAGCACTTTCTGCTAAGAAATTAGGATCGGTCAACACCCGAGCATAAGTACTCGTAGGGAAATTTTTGACCAGTAAATCGTAGTATTTTTTCGCCTCTGGTTTGTTGTTCAAATCCGTATGTGCTAAGTGCAAAAAGTACCAAGCTTCCATTTTATGTTCCGTTTCAGGATATCTTTGGAGCAACTCTTCTAGAGACTCGACTGCTTTTTTGTTATGGTCTAATCGATCTTTATAAAGCGTTCCGAGTCGGAAAAGAGCATCTTCCACCATTTTATTAGATTTGGCTAACTGTTCTGGTGTGCTTGGAATATCTTTCAAAATTCTAGCAACATCCTCATCCGTTAATTCTCGATCGATGACTTCTTCTGTTTCTCCGATGTCTGTTAAGTCTTCAATTGAACGTCTATTAGACCGTCGCCAGTTATCTTCTAGTGGTCTATTTCCCCAACGTTTTTCGAAATCTCTTTTTCCTTTTTTGATCGCCCTATCATTGTAAGCCCAATAGTTTGAAGGGGCTCCTGAAGGTGGACGTCCAGGTCTACTAGGTGTTGTTTTTGTACCTTTAACTTTTGCTAATACCGCTTGGCGTTTCAATTCATCCTCTTCTTTTTTGATTTTAAATGCTAAAGCTTTTCTTTCTTCGTCACTCATCCCGCTTACTTTAAGTAAGCTATCTTGTTCGGTAATGATTTGGATGTTTTTAGCGATATCTGTTAGGTTGTTGCTGTATTCAGAAACCAAGGCATATCTTTCATCGGTTTTAGGAAGGACCAATAAAGTACTATCGAAATACAATTTTGCAGGGACAAAGCTTTCTGTTTCATAGAAAAGTTCTGCTAATTGTAAGTAGGATTCTGCTTTTTGAGCAATATTGACGGTACTAAAAGCTAAGGAGCTTTTTAAATTTTCAATAGCCGCCATTTTATCATTATCCTTCAATGCGATTGAAGCGAGTGTATAATAGATTTGATCTTTGTAATCTTCATTTTTGATGTCCTTCAACATTTTGTTCAGGGACTTACTCGCTTGTGCGGAATTGGTTTTACCATTCAACCAAGAGTTCTTAATGATATTCAATTTGGAACTAAATTCCATATCATAAGACTTGCTATATTTTAAGGCACTTTTAAATGAAGCCAACGCTTCGGATGCCCGTTTTCCCTCTTGATGGATTTGGGCAATGATATAATGGTAACGTGCTTTTTCTTTTTTCTTTTTGGTCAATCTAATTGCTTCCTCTAAATGAGGAATAGCCTGTTCGTATTTTTTGCGTTTGATGGCATAATGAGCTTTTACAGGCGCTAATTGTTTTTTGACATCATCGAAGGTTTTTGGATCTCGTTCCAATGTACTGATGAGCCGGTCAGCATCTTCAAAAGATTCTCTTTCAATATAAGTACGAGCCAACCATAGCAATCCTTCCTGGTAAGCCGGGCGATGTTTTAGAAAATAATTTTCTGGATCGTTGGCTTTATCTTTCTCTTTTTGTGCTTTTTCTTTGGCCTCTTTATCTTCTAAGGATTCTGTTATTGTTTTTGGCGGTGGTTCCTTTATTTCGGTGGCTACTTTTTTCTTTTTGGTATTTGTTGATTTACCTGATTTTTTATTTTTTCTTCTGGCCTTGCGTTCTTTATCTCTTGCCTTCTTTTTACGTTCTCTTTCTTTTTTAACTTTCTTTCTTTTCTTTTCGTTGGCTTTTTTCTTTTTCTTAGCTTTCTTCTTTCTATCTTTTGATTTCGCTTTACGTTCTTTATCTCGTGCTTTCTTTTGTGCCTTTTTATTTTTTTTCTTGTTCAAACTCTCCTTTGCTCTTTTTTCCATTCCTTCGGGACTAAACTCCTGAGACATGTACAAAAGGGTTTCTTCAGCTGATTCGTAATCTTGTTTGACGTATTGTGCTTTTCCAGCTAATAAATAACAGTCGTCTGACCAGTTACTATAAGGGTGGATGTTAACCACTACCGTAACTTTTTTGATCGCTTCATCAAGGTTCTTGGCTACTGCACTAGGATTGGTAGTAGCGACGTATTTGTAAACAGGAAGTATTTTAGTGTAATTTTCCTGATGAGCGGTTTCTAAACTTGCTATGCTTTCTGTGAGTAAGACATCTGCATTAAAATAACCATTGAATTTGGCGGTGGTATTATGGTATAATTTGGAGATAGGACCTTGCTCCTTTTTACTCTTTTTTACGGCACAAGAAGCCATAAGAAAGACAATCGCCAATGAGAAGAGTGTAAAAGTTATTCGTTTCAAACTAAAAAAAAGTTTAATTTCGTTATTAATTAGGAATTTCCGATTTTTAATCGGCTAATGCACTATAATTTATACTTGGTTTGAAGGGGAATGTTTCAATAACGCTTCCTGTTCGCTTTACCAATAATTATAACCATAAAGAGTACAAATTTATTTTAAATTTAACAATTTTAGCATTGTTTGGAAGATAAGTTCCTTGTGAGAATGGTAATTTGTTAACTCTTAGAAATGAGATATTAATAAATTGCGTTTTGAGGCTTAGATATTTTGTCATTGATAAGTTGAAAATATAGGAATCCACAACGATCGCGAGACTATTTTAAATAGATTATAAGTATATAGATAAGTGCAAGAATTTACTTTTTTTAGTTCTAAAAACATCTTATTCAAATCATACTCAGAGAAGAATGACTAACGAAACGACAAAGGACAAGAAGTTTATGGAGAAATCCAGGCAAAATTACCGCCTGGTGATCATGAATAATGAGACCTTTGAAGAGATTGGTTCCTACCGTTTATCTCTACTCAATGTCTATATCACTGCTAGTTTAGTAATTGTAAGTGTTGCGATACTGATTATTGCTTTGATTGCATTTACTCCCCTAAAGCGTTATATCCCTGGTTATGGCGATGTTAGACAATATGAAGAAGTCATCCGATTGAATAAGGAATTGACTGAAATGGAGGAAGAATTGAAAGCTCAGACGATGTATACGGATAATTTTCGACGGATATTAGTAGGAGAAATAGAAGAACCACCATCAGAGGTCAATCAAACTTATGAAATTCCCGATAGTTTGTTGAATGTAGATCGTATAAAAGAGGACGAGTTATTGCGAAAAGAAATTGAATTGAATGAACAATTGCATGATCGGGATTTGATGGCTAAGACAGAGAATTTTAAGCCCCGAGCAATTCCTTTAGAGCAGATGTACTTTGTACCTCCAATTTCGGGAGGAATTGTGAGTGCAGAATATATGCCTGAGAAAAAACACTTAGGATTAGATATCATGGCACCAAAAAACACGGCGATTAAAGCCATTATGGATGGCTATGTTTTTACTTCTGACTGGACATTAGAAACCGGCAACACAATTGGTATTCAACATGCCAATAACTTAATTTCATTTTATAAACATAATTCAGCCCTGCTTAAAAAAACGGGTAGCTTCGTCAAGGCGGGCGAAGCCCTCTCGATTATAGGTAATACAGGAACTCTTTCTAACGGGCCTCACCTTCATTTCGAACTTTGGTATAATGGTAAAGCTGTTGATCCAAAAAATTATATCATTTTTAATTAAAAATGATAGCAACAAATCATTAATAATTTCGTCAAACTACTTTCAATGAGCAATTTCAACAATTAGGCATTCTAATTGTTGATCTAACCTAAATTATTAGGTTTAAAAGACCATAAAAGAAGATAATACTGAATTAATGTTTGTTTAACAGTGAAATCGTAGATTCTTTCCTTTTTTTAGCCTAATTTTGCCTATTCGTTGTAAAACGAAAAATTCTTAATAGTTACCATTAAAATTTATATTTTATGAAACCTGATTTGAAGGAAACATTTAACGAGAAAGGAGAGGCGGTTAGCCCGATTCTACCAACAGAAATCAAGAATTTTTTAATTGATATTGATGGAACCATTTGCGATGATGTGCCAAATGAAGAACCAGAAAGAATGGCTACGGCTCTTCCTTACCCAGATGCTCAGAAAATTCTGGATAAGTGGTACAACGAAGGCCACATTGTTTTCTTTTTTACATCAAGAACAGAAGAGCACCGTGAAATTACTGAGGCTTGGTTGAAAAAACACAACTTTAGATATCATGGTATTTTGTTTGGTAAGCCACGTGGTGGTAATTATCATTGGATTGATAATCACATTGTGAAAGCAACCCGATTTAAAGGTAAATTTACAGACTTAGTCGTGAAAACGAAGAAGATTGAAGTTTTTGAGCGATAATTAGTCTCTCAAACAATCATTTTGCATTGTTGATCTTTGTAAAATGAATGTTTGAGCGATTAAATCCTCCTTTAAGTAGGTCTAAATTTTATTATCCAATAGATTTTTTAATGCCGGCTCTAAATCAGGAAACTGAAAGGAAAAGCTATGTTTCAATACCTTTTCAGCTGATACTCTGGTGCTGTCTAATACCACATCGGCCATTTCTCCCATGGCTAATCGCAAAGCAAACTCAGGTACTGGAAGTAGCACTCCAAATCTAGAAGAAACTTTATTAATTGACGCAGTCATATCTTTATTGGTGACTGGATTTGGCGCTACGCCATTAAAAACGCCATTCCAATTTTCCTGTTCTATTCCACTAATAAACATTTGACAAATGTCATCAATGTGAATCCAAGAAAAATATTGACTTCCATTTCCGAAATAACTGCCTAGACCAAACTTTGCGGGGAGTAACATTTTTTCTAAAGCTCCTCCTTTAGTCGAAAGGACGACCCCAATGCGGATAATGACCGTTCTGATATTGGTAGCACTTACCTTTTCTAAAGCTTTTTCCCAAGCTATACAACTTTCGGGAAGAAAACCATGATCACCGGGCTTATCAGATTCTTTCATCAATTGATCTCCTCGATTGCCGTAATAACCAATAGCTGCGGCACCTAGGAAGGCTTTGATGTTTTTGCTTTTTTTTATTTTTAGCGCTAGTAATTCATTGCTTTTGACTCGACTTTCAATAATTGCTCTTTTTCTTTTGCTAGACCAACGCTTATCTGCAACACCAGCTCCTGCAAGATTAATGATATAGTCAGCTTGTTCGATGGCATCACTATCAATTGTGCCTTCCTCCAAATTCCATTGATAAGTAGGAAATTTAGCCTGTAGATTTTTACGTCTACTAAGTAAGATGACTTTGTAATTTTTTTCCGTAAGAAGCTCACTTAATCTTTGGCCAACTAATCCACTACCTCCTGCAATTAATACTGTTTTCATGAAAATGATTTAGAACAACTATTTTATATAAATACAATGGTGAAAAGATAACATTAGTAATACTAAAAAGTTTGTAGAAATAATCAAGTGGTAAAAGAGTTACTTTGATTGACGGGTAAGTTGCAATGCTGATATAAAAAAGTAAGGAATAATCTCTGTTCAGAAATAAAAAATTATATTAGAGTTTGGCCTATTTTTTTAAAAAACCTTCTTAGACAAATCCTGTACGTACGCATGTATGGACAATCATAAAATGCGATGAAAAAGCAATCGAAGGAAGTGTTGAATTTCATTTTTGAATGTCTATAAACACAGGATTTATCTAAGAACCAAAAAAATTAGATGAGTCTTATTACCTCAAGTCTAAATCTTGGATGCTATTTTTTGTGTTTACTGAGTATTCTATTGTTGAATGCTTGTATCAAGCCTAACCAAGTAGCTGATAAAAATCAAGTGTTCATTCGCCTTGATACAGAACCAGACGGTTTACATCCTTTGATTTCTCGAACTTTAGCAGCCAAAACGGTAGAGAGACATCTGTTTATGCCTTTGCTGGATTTTGATCCTTCTACTTTAAAATTGTCGCCCGCTTTAGCTAAAAGTCTACCGAAGATAGAAACCATTAAAGATGGTCCGAATAAAGGAGGGATGACTTACACTTATGAAATAAAAGATCAAGCGACTTGGGATAATGGAATGCCTATTTTGGCCAAAGATTATATTTTTTCTGTAAAAGCTTTACTCAATCCAGCAGTTCCTTCTGCTGCATATCGATCTTATTTTAATTTTTGGACAGATATCCAAGTGGATGCGAATAATCCACGACGATTTACTATTTATACCAATCGCCCTTATATTTTAGCGGAAGCGGCACTAGGAAGTTTAGAAATTTATCCTCAATATTTTTATGATCCAGAAAGTTGGTTAGCTGATTTTACGGTCAAAGAATTGATGGATACAGACCACGCAAAAAAGTTGTTGAATGAGCGTGATGAACTTAGAAAATTTGGAGAACAGTTTAGTGCTATTTCTCCTCGAAGTGCAGCTGATATTTCGAGTAATGGACCTTATACTTTGCAGAAATGGGAAACGGGACAGGAATTGATTTTAACAAAAAAACAAAATTGGTGGGGAGCTTCTTTAGCGGATTCTTCTTCTTTTTTTGTCGCTCATCCAGAGCAGCTTATTTTTAAGATTATTCCTGATGTGATGACTGCGACGAGTTTACTCAAAAGTGAAAAACTGGATGTCATGACGGGATTAACACCGAATCTTTTTTTACAATTAAAAGACGATCCAAAATTAAATTATCAATTTTTGAATAGTGAGAAATTACAATATTTTTATGTTGGTCTCAACGGAAATGATGCTAAATTAGCGAATAGAAAAGTACGTCGTGCCTTGGCACACTTGATGGATGTTGATGAAATTCTTGAAACCATTGTAAAGGGCCTTGGAAAACGATTGACTGGCCCTATACATCCGATTAAAGATTATTATAACAAGAGTTTAACACCGATCCCTTTTGATATAAAAGCAGCTAGAAAATTATTGGCAGAAGCGGGTTGGAAAGATACCAATGGTAATGGTGTTTTAGATCAAGTTATTGATGGAACCTTAGAAGAATTAGAATTGACGTTTAAGTATAAAATCAGCAATAAAGAGGCGGAGAATATTGGCTTATTATTTCAACAAAATGCAAAAGCGGCAGGAGTGAAAATAATTCTTGATGGGAAAGAACTCAATACGATTTTTAAAGAATATCGTCAGCGAGATTTTGATATGGTTTATTTATCTTGGAGTCGACAACCTATATTGGATGATTTACGTCAAACATGGCACACTTCGAGTAATATTCCTGGAGGAAGTAACCGAACAGGATTTGGAGATCAGGAGTCTGATGAGATAATTGATGAAATCCGGGTGACCTATGCACCAGAACGTAGAAAAGAATTGTATCTTCGTATACAAGAGATCATTTATAGAGAGCAACCCTATATCTTTTTGTACGCACCTTTGCAGAATATGGCTATTCATAAAAAGTTTACAGCCTTTCCTTCCATTCGATATCCTGGATTTTTTCCGAATGGATTTCAAGCAAATGATCATTAGATCTCAATTTTTATAAAGAACTTCATTCTCAAAGCACAAATTTAAATTCCTAACAATTATCCTAATTCTAGATTTATTATGAAAAATGGTATTTTATTCTCCATCTTATGCCTATTGTCTCTTGTTTTATTATTACCCGCATGTAAAACAGATCCTAAACCCAAAACGGAAAAAAGCGAAATAAAAGAAGCTTACACCGTTGTTTCTCGATTGAGAGGAGAGCCAGATCGATTGAGTCCTTGTTTGACTTCAAAAGCTTGGTCTATGCAGGTGTCTACCCATGTTTTTTTCCCCTTAATCGAGTTTCATCCTAATGGGGAATTGACACCCATACTTGCTAATTCCAGAGCTGAGATCACTGAAATCACAGAAGGGCCATGGAAAGGAGGGACAGATTATACCTTTGAAATAAGAGAGGAGGCCACTTGGGACAATGGAAAGCCGGTATTAGCTTCTGATTATTTATTTACCTTGAAAACCATCATGAATCCCAAAGTAGGAGGAGCCGCACCTATTTATAGATCCTATATTTCTGTGATTAAAGATGTCAAAATAGATGCTAATAACCCTAGAAAAATAACCATGTCTATCTATCCGAGATATATAAGAGGGGAGTATGTTTCTGGAGGATTGGGAGTATTGCCAGAACACGTCTATGATGCCCAAGGTTTGATGGCCAATATAGCATATAAAGATTTAGCAGATCCTAAAAAAGCCAAAAAAATGGCACAGGAAAATGCTAATCTGCAAAAATTTGCAGATGTATTTATTTCAGAAAAATATTCGCGTGAATTGGCTGAAGGCTGTGGAGCGTATAAATTGGAGGAGTGGGTAGCAGGGCAACAAGTAGTATTGAAGAAAAAGGACAATTGGTGGGGAGATGCATTAGCAGATGAGGTGCCAATGCTAAGCGCTTATCCAGATAAAATTATCTACAAATCTGTCCCGGATGCTACTGCAACTATTTCTATGATGAAAAATGGAGAAATTGATGTTGCTGCTCAATTGCCTAATACGATGTTTACGGAATTACTAAAAGATGAAGCAATGAAAGAGAAGTACTACCTTAGTACTCCTAAAATGTTGTTGTACAATTATCTAGGAATTAATAATCGAATTCCAAAATTAAGTGATAAACGAGTACGCCGTGCGTTGGCCCATTCATTAGATATGGACGCCGTAATAAAAGTGATCAAAGACGGGATGGCCAGCCCTATTGTTGGTCCCATACCTCCATCTGCAGAATATTATCACAAGGGATTGAAAGTACTTAGTTTAGATATTGAAAAAGCAAAAGCATTGCTAAAAGAAGCGGGTTGGGCCGATTCGAATAACAACGGAATCGTAGACAAAACAATAGATGGACAATTAGAAGAATTGAATGTATCAATCGTATCTTCTCCTAATAATTTTGTGAGTGAAAATATTGCCTTGGTTTTTAAAAGTAATGCGAAAAAAGCAGGGATTGGAGTTTCCTTAGAAACGAAAGAAATTAACTTGTTAAGATCCGATATTCGGAATGGAAATTTTGAAATGTTTGCTGCGGGTGCAGGAGTTGATTTGGATTTATATGATCCTTATCAAGTATGGCATACAGATAATGCTATCCCAGGTGGAGGGAATAGAATTGGATTTGGAACGCCTGAATCAGATAAATTAATTGAGGAAATACGAACGACTTTAGATAAAGAGAAAAGAAATCAATTGTACATGAAATTTCAGGAACTCATTTATGATGAAACGCCGATTATCTTTTTGTATAACTCCAAAGACTGTTTAGCGATTAGCAAACGATTTGAAGAGATGCCATCCTCTCTAAAATCACCCGGCTTTTTTGAAAATCATTTTAAATTGAAATAGTTTTTTAGTGCTCGTGTGCTGAGGTGTTTACGTGTTAATGTATTCACGTATTAGTAACCTTTAACAGGTTAACACCCAAGTACACCAACATCAATTAGATCATGAAGGTATCCTAAATTAATGTTCGTTTATATAGTCAAACGTATTCTATATTTCATTCCAACGCTATTGGTTATTTCTCTGGTAGCTTTTGGATTGAGTAAGTTGGCTCCGGGTGATCCAGTGGATTGTAATTTGGTACAACAAGGGGAAAACGGTATTGAGGATGTTTTTTATTACGAACAATCTTATGCCGAGGTCTGTCGACAAATGGGATTGGACTTACCTAATTTTTATTTTAGCTTTACAGCAAAAGCCTATCCAGATACCTTATATCGCATTTATCAAAAAGAGAAAAGAGAAGTCCAGCAAAAGCTCATTGCACAATATGGCAACTGGGATGAAATCAGTGCCTACTATCAGCAAATTCGAAGCTTGGATTTAGCTCGATTTAATATTCCGGATACTTTAGCAGAAAAAGAACAAATATTATTAAAACAGACTTTAGGTCAATTGTATTACAGCTATAAAAATCCACGAATTGAAAGCTTACTAAAAAAAATAGGAAAAATCATTCCTGGACTTAAAGAGAAAAATACTAGAGAAGGAAAACAATTGGAAAGCATTATCGGAGAACCGATCAATGCCTTGATTGCAAAGTATCAAAAGGTAAAACAAGCTGCTAGCCCTTCTCAATTATTAATACCCGTATTTCGTTGGAATGGATTTCAAAATCAATATCATCGGTGGTTAAGTCGATTTATGGTAGGTGATTTTGGTTTTTCTTGTTTTGACAAAAGACCTGTGGTTGATAAAATAAAAGAAGCTTGTTGGTGGACCTTGATGATGAATTTAGTCTCTATTTTTTTAGCTTATATTTTATCCGTTCCCTTAGGTGTGTTTTCTGCGGTCAAAAGAGGAACATGGTATGATCGGATGATTGGATTGTTTTTGTTTCTTCTGTTTTCGTTACCTGGTTTTTGGTTTGCGACCATGTTGGTTATCTTTTTTACCACACCGGAATATGGAATGAATTGGTTCGCTTCCGTTGGTCTTGGAAGTGTATCGGCTGATGATCCATTATTACAACGGATTTGGGTACGAAGCATGCATTTGATTTTACCTATTTTTTGTATCACTTATGCCAGTTTGGCTTTTATCTCTCGACAAGTAAGAGGTGGCATGCTAGAGGTGATACAACAAGATTATGTTCGAACAGCTAGAGCAAAAGGCTTGAAGGAAAAATTAGTGATTTGGAAACATGGATTCCGAAATGCTTTATTCCCATTGATCACGATGTTTGCAGGAATCTTTCGTAGAGCAGTAGCAGGTGCCGTGGTCATTGAAGTGATTTTCAATATCCCTGGAATGGGGCGTTTATTATATAGTTCTATTTTTGCAAAAGATTGGCCAATTGTATTTACCGTGTTATTGGTCATGGCACTTTTGACCTTGTTAGGAAATTTGGTAGCCGATATTTTATATGGATTAGCTGATCCTCGAGTATCGTTTAAAGGAAAGAAATAGTCATGTGGTTTAGAAAACAAAATAAAATCATAGATGCAATTGAGAACCGAGAGACCGACGGGGCCTTTGGTACGATTGTAAAAAAGCAATTTGCAAAAAATCGTTTAGCGGTTTGGTCCTTGCGTATGTTTTATGTGATTTTGTTCATAGGTATTTTTGCAGATTTTATTGCGAATGAAAAACCAATTTATTGTCAAATAGAAGGTAGATCTTATTTTCCTGTATTTAAAGAATATGCCGTTGATTTAGGTTTAGCAAAATGGGATCCTATTTTTTTACAAAAAGATTGGATGGAACAAGAATATGATTTTGCCATTTTAGCTCTGATCCCTTATTCTGCGAATACACTTGATCACAAAAATAGAAGTTTTAAAAGTCCTTTTGCAAAACAAGATATCAAATCGAATCGCTATCGACACTGGTTAGGGACTGAATTGTTAGGTCGAGATATCGCAGCAGGAATGGTGGCAGGAACTAGAGTAGCCATGCTAGTTGGCCTAATAGTTATGTTTATTGCATTATTACTTGGAATACTCATGGGCAGTTTTGCAGGATATTTTGGAGATGATCGATTGCAAATATCAAGAGGACGATTATTGTTAATGATTCCAGGACTTTTGTTAGCAGTGTTTTATGCCTTTATTGCTCGGACTTATGTTTTGTCAGAAGGGAGTTTTGGTTTAGAATTATTGAAGAGTTTATTGATTTTTATATTGATCATTGGCTTCACTAATGTGGTAGCTCATTTATTGAAAAATATTTCTTTTTTTAAAAAGAAAGTAACGATAGCTGTTGATATCATTGTGATGAGGATCATAGAAGTCTTCAATTCGATTCCAGCGATTTTTCTATTATTAGCTGTTTTATCTATTTTAAAAAATCAATCTATATTTAGTGTTATGGTCATTTTAGGATTGGTGAGTTGGCCTGGAATTGCTCGATTTGTTCGAGGAGAATTATTGCGTATTCGAAACTTAGAGTATGTAGAAGCTGCCCGAGCAATAGGTCTTAGTGAATGGCGAATTATTTTTAAGCATGCATTGCCTAATGCCTTGACTCCAGTTTTAATTATTTTGGCTTTTGGATTTGCATCCTCCATTTTAGCGGAGTCTGCTCTTTCCTTTTTAGGAATTGGTCTATCTGCAGAGTCTATTAGTTGGGGAAAAATGTTGAGTATCGCTCGGGATAATTTTTCGGCCTGGTGGTTAGCTGTTTTTCCAGGAATGGCTATTTTTATAACCGTAACCCTCTTAAATCTAATTGGAGAAGGATTGACCGATGCACTGGATCCGAGATTGAGAGAGTGATTTTAATTTTTATAAAAAAATAGTAAGTCCCCTCAATATGTGTATGCTGATAATTGAGAGGACTTACTACTTTTCACTTACCACTTCATTCAAAACTTAGCCTCTTTTTTTCTTTTTACGTCCTTTTCTCATATGTTTTGGAAAAAGATTACTCTTTCCGCCCTTCGTGCTTAATTTTTTATCCTTTTTTGTCATTTCATTCATTGGACATCCAGTTTTTTTGCTACAAGCAGTGTTTGTAGTCGAAAAAACCAATAAAAACGAACAAAACAACATTAACTTAGTCAATTTTTTCATGATATTTTTGTTGAAAAAGGCTTAAAATCTCCTGTTTTTTTTGAGATTTCTTTAAAAATATGAACCAAAATACAAATTCTTCGTAGAAGACCCATAGTTGGACACGGCATTAAGTATTTCTTAATGCTGTATTCAGCACATAAATTTTGCCAACTTATTTTCAAATTAAAATTTTTTAAAATGAACAAAGGAGATTTGATCAACAAAGTAGCAGAAGATGCTAATCTAAGCAAAGCTCAAGCTACAGAAGCAGTCAACTGCATCATCAATTCTATGAGTGATTGTCTAAAAGACGGCGACAAGGTATCTCTTGTTGGTTTTGGTACATTCACTAAGAACACTCGTGACGCTCGTAATGGAAGAAATCCACGTACAGGCGAAACTATCAAGATTCCTGCAAAGAATGTTGTTAAGTTTAAAATGGGTAAAGATTTGGTTACGACCTTAAACTAAAACACCACTTAAGAATTAAATCTCTTAGGAAATTAATTCTTAAGTATGACTAAATGAATGAGAACACTGATTTCGGTTAGTGTGTTATTTTACTGCATTAAAAGATATAAAAAGGCAATCCTGCAAGACAGGGTTGCCTTTTTACGTTTTGTCACCAAGAATTAATTTTAAATTTTCGTTTTGATATCGAAATAAGCTGATATTATTCTACTTTTACACCCCGTAGATTCTAAGAGCATGTTTAAAATTTATTTTAGATTGAAAAGTAATAATTTATGGTTCTG
>CAYTVR010000099.1:0-23235 GCA_964441245.1 uncultured Saprospiraceae bacterium
AAGTAAAATTATCAACTACCAATTTATCCGTGAGTGAAATTGCATATGGGCTGGGGTTTGAACATTCACAATCTTTCAGTAAATTGTTTAAGTCTAAAACCAAACAAACACCGATAGAATTTCGAACTTCATTTAATTAAGGATCCTAAAAAAAGAAAATAACAACTGCACAATAACCTTCTTTGTAATGCTCGTTAGCTGTAAAAACTAGTACGACCAAATACACCAAACCATTTTCTAAATCATCATCGATTTATCTTTTCTAAAACCGTCCAGTGTTCTTCTTTTAAAGAATTTAAGTCAAATAAAGAAAAACCTTTTGCTCCAGCATCCATAGAAACACGAATTGCTTTTTCCATTTTTTCTGGTGGCACATGTGGTAGAAATAATCCGCTATAAACAGGCTTGGTCTCTTTTAATCTTGCCAAAGCTTTTTTTACTTCACTCCCAATCCATTCTATATCTTGATTATAAAAACCTTGATACAACATCGGTAAAAAGCCATCCAAATCCCATCGATGCCATTGCTGACGTACACTTTCCCAATTAGGAAATACAGCTGCTGTAATTTTCTTGTTATATTTCCGAGCCATTGGTACACAAAAGTTGTTCACCACATTCGATACCGCATCATAACGAAATTGGCGCCAAGCTTCATTTGTCGGAGCTTCCCATCCCAAATCCATCGGATCAATACCACTCTTTTCTTTAAACAAACGACGACAACTTTCCGAATAAGGATAGTCATATTCTGGATATTCTTTGTCTTGAACGATGTCATATTTAGGTTGTAAAGCTTCTGCAAGTATCACGTCTGGCTGTCGCACATAGTCCAAGTGAATACCATCTAAATCTTCAATTTTTCCTAGAGCTTCTACATTTCCAGCTACAAACTCTTGTACTTCAGGATGACAAGGACACATGAATTTATAATAATCCACATAAGCTGGATGGGTATGACTAGCTTGTCCATTTCGGTTCACCGAAAACCAATCTGGATGTTGCTCAATCATTTTTTGATCGTTTAAAGGCATGGTCCACATCCAAGCATGTACTTCCAAGTCGGCTGCATGTGCTAGAGGTATAAATCTTTCCAACCATCTTTCTTTCACTGTCAAAATAGGATGATCAAAAAGCGTTTCCCGACTGGAATATACTTGTGGTAAAACGGCTTTTATCCCTGCCCTTTTCATTTTTGCAAAAGAACGTTTCCACTCGTCATCTGTCCATTCCAAATTAGGCCGTAGCCAAATCCACCGATCCGGCAATACATTGTTTTTAAAAGATGCTTGATGGTTCTTTTTTTCCTGACCCTGTTTAACCTCTGAAGAAGGATCACATCCCAAAAAAGAACTCCCTGCAGCCAGTGACAAGGTTCCTCCTATTACTTTTTTTATAAAAGTCCTCTTTTTCATTATTGTATTTTTTTTTGAAAAAAGATGATTCTACTTCCCAATTTTATATCCACGCATCGCATAAAATAAAATATACGCATAACAAAAAATCGCAATTGCATAACTTGATTGTAGTCCAATATTATCTGCTAAGACCCCATGGATCAATGGAATAATAGCTCCTCCAACAATCGCCATTACCAATAATCCAGATCCCTTACTCGTAAATTTCCCCAGTCCATCAATCGCTAGCGTAAAGATGTTGCTCCACATGATGGCATTACAAAAACCAACCAAGATAATTGCCCATCCTGCCGTCCAACCAGACATCGTAATTCCCGCTATTAAAAAAACAATAGCTAAAATAGACATGATCGCCAATAAAGTTTCTGACTTCATTTTTTGTAAAATAGCCGCTCCTAAGAACCGACCAATCATCAAGCCTCCCCAATAAAAAGAAAGGTATTTACTAGCCGATTCATTATCCAAACCAGCGATGTGTTCTTCTCCTAAAAAGCTCACCATAAAACTAGCAATGGTCACCTCTGCTCCTACATACATAAATATAGCACCTGCTCCTAGTAGCAAATGTGGAAAATCAAAAATGGTATTTTTACCTTGAATTTCCGTTTTATTATTTTCTTTTACGGTTTCCAAATCTCCCATATCTGGTAGTTTGATAAACGCAAAAACCGCAGCTAAAAGAAACAAGGCAATCGCCAATCCAACATAAGGCATTTGTACCGCTTCAGCTTGGGATTCTTTTGGTAAGCCTTCGATCCCCGCAAGAATCAATGCACTACCAAAAAGTGGAGCGATAATTTTAGCCACAGAATTTACCCCTTGAGCCAGATTGAGTCTACTAGCAGCTGTTTCTGGAGGTCCTAAAACGGCAACATAAGGGTTGGCTGCTACTTGTAGCATCGTTACACCCGTTGCTAAAACAAATAAAGCTCCCAAAAAAAGTGGATAGTATACGGCCACTGATGCAGGATAAAACAACAACGCACCGATGCCCATCAAAGCTAATCCAATGACAATCCCTATTTTATAACCAAACTTTTCAAGTACCAATGAAGCAGGATATCCCATGATAAAAAAAGCACCAAAAAAACAAAATTGGACAAGTGCTGCCTCGGTATAACCAAAGTCAAACAATTCTTTTACGAAAGGAACTAAAATATCATTAAGTGCGGTCAAAAAAGCCCACATAAAAAATAAGGAGACTAAAAAGGCAAAAGCCGTTTTGTAATTCGTTGATTGATTCATGTTTGTTCGTTTCTAGTGTATGATTGTTTTCAAATTTTAAGATCAATAAATTGTATCCTGACAATAGCTATTCCATAAAATTACCTTGAAGGTCTATCTCCACAGTATGAAAAGGATCTAAAAAATAATCGACCAATACGGCTATCTCTTTTTTGGTAATCAATCTGCTTGATTCGTAGTTTTCTAAAGCCAAAGTAGTCGACCAATTGGCTTTTACCTTTTTTGTAAAAACAGACAAGTCTTCTTCCCTTTGTTTACATTTAAAAATGAATTCTATCGTTTTACGTATCGTCAAATATTTATCTTTTACCTCCGAATTCAGAAAAGGATAAACACTTTTTAAAGCTTGCAACAATTCACCTTCATCAATAATCGTATCTGGATAAAACCAAGTTTGATTAGCCCACTGAAAGGGAATTCCCTTTCCTTTTAAAATGCCTGTAGCACCAATTCTTTGAATCGCTTCAAAATGTACATCACCAACTTCAAGGTCAATAAAGGGCAATAAATAACTTTTACAAGCCAACAGAGCTGACTGTACCTCTCTGATTTTCAATTTGTTAGGCGATTTATTCTCTTTAACAGAAAGAGCAGCAATGATACCCGCAGCTTGACCGACTTGAATCATCACCGGTTGTAATCGCGAAGCACCATTGACAATATTGGTTACAGAAATAGATTTATCTGCTACTAAGAAATGATCAATATTTTTAGGAATTAAGCTTCCCATTGGAATATTGAAGGAAGGTACTTTGGGAAAATTAATCTCAGGTGCATCCTCATTTTCAGCGTGATGATGATCTATTGGATAATCACCTACAGCGATTCCTGTTCGATATAGATGATACTGATAAGGTGTTAAAATATGATTGATCGTTAATTGAGTTTCACCATGAATCCTTCTCCCTTCCCGATGGTAAGGATATAAAGGTAATCCATCATCAGTTGGAAATTCATCTTCCGCAATTCCCAAATTCGAATAGCCCAATTCTGTTTGGATGTAATATATAAATTGAAGGGTTTTGTTTTTCGCCAATTGATATTGAGCAGCTCTTTCTTCCTTATTGGCTTCTACAATATTGGTATAAAAATCATTGCCATGCTTCGGCCAATTGATCATATATTTATCATTAGGGAGTTTTCCATAATCCAACATTTTGTCACAAGGCAATACCTCTTCTTGATTACATTTTTCAGTTTTACAGGCGCAATAAAAAAATTCAGGCGAATAATTTTTAGGTTTTGTAATTGTTTTGTTTTTTCCTTTGCCAAAATCTTTTAAAATAGCCGCATAAGTCAAATCTTGGATAATATTATTTTCATCTTTAGGCGCCATTTTTTCTTGAGTTTTTGCTGCACTATCCATTCCTAAATCATAGGTTACGCCTACAGCTGCTGCGACATCTCCTAAGTCTGTCCCATCAATCAAAATGGTACCAAGCACTATTTTTTCTTCTTCACCCCCTTCTTCTATAACAATCATCTTCCATTTTTTATCTTTAGAAATATTTGACCAGTGATGATTATTCCAAACCGTCAGATTCTTTTCTTTTGATAATAAATTTCGCCATATTTTTTCCCCGACTTTTGGTTCAAACATAGTATTACTAACCCAACCTGTAAACAAAGAATCAGCTCCTCCATAATGACTACGCAACATGTTTCTAAATTCACCCCAAAGTCCAGCTGGCAATCGATTATTACCATCTGTGGCACTTACTCCTGCAGCAGTCAACATTCCACCACTCCAGGATAATGGACTGACCCACAGTGTCTTAAGGCCACTCCGCGCAGATTGAATGGCTGCAGAAGTTGCACCGGTTCCTTCACCTAAAACAATTATATCAAATTGTTCAGCAGTATTTTCTACTCTATTTTCGCAAGAAGAAAAAAGCAAAGCAACAAGTATCAAAAAGCTAGAAAACGATGTGTAATTCCTCATTTTTTTCTTCTAAATAATATTGAACATTTTCACGCATCACTACATCAAGCGGAAGGAATTGAATTTTCTTAATTTCCTTTTTGAGAACAAGAAAGTTAAATAAATTCATGATCCCCATAAAGCCTTGTTTGTGTGGATTCTGATTGATTAAAAAGTGGATGGATTCCTTATACAAATGATCCAAATTATTTTGAATCAAATCAAAACCAACCAGTTTGATATCTTTCCTTTTTAGTTTTTTCAAAAGTGGAACAATATGAAACAACTTCGAAGAGGTCACAAAAATTCCTTTGATTCCAGGATGTTTATCTAATTCTTTTCGAAGATGATGTTCTAATGCCTTTATATTAAAAACATCACCAAAACTTGAAGTAACTATTTGGTTCTTTTTCTCTAAATTATTTTCGAAGAATTTCTTAAATCCTTCTTCTTTATCCATTAAATGTTGGGCATTATAAACTTCTTTTTCTAAATGTAAAATTAGGGTAGTCGCATTTTCTCCAATTCCAAAATTCAATAACTTGGCGGCTAATTTTCCACTCGCGTAAGAATCTTGACCAATATAAGCGAGACAAAACTCACTCTTTCTTTCAAACAACGTATTGATCTGAATATAAGGAAGTTCTTGTTCTTCACATTTATTAATTAAGTCAATCCCCTCTTTAGAAAAAGATGGGGAAATCAATAAAGCATCATAACCTTTTGATAATATTTGCTTACCACATGAATTGAAATGAACTGGATCAGCATCACGAAACTGATATATTTCCAATTTCACCCCATAATCTCGAAGCGCTTTCTCCGCCCTTCTGATACCCGATAAGGGTTGCTCCCAAAATGGATCTTTAGTCGAATCAGGAATCAATACTGCAATATTCCAGACTCGATTTGATGCTAAAGCACTGGCAATCACATTAGGTTCATAAGCCAATTCCTCCATTGCTGCTACTACCTTCTTTCGAGCAATGGGCGAAACGTTACCTCTGTTATGTAACACACGATCAACTGTGCCTTTTGATACACCAGCTTTTTCAGCTATGTCTTTGATACGTATCCTGTTACTCATCTATTTGATTAGCTGTAAATAAAATATTTCTTGATATGATTTTAAATCTAAATATCAATCAAAACCAAATTAAAATTTCTTTTTTGCCAAAAATAAATAAAAAAAATGGACTGTGTACGCACACAGTATGAGATAATTTTATATTTTTACTACATATTAATGTTCTTTCACATAATTCTTTACCTAAGAAACAGGAATAAACTCTCAATATTTCCTACCTATCTTCTCTGTAAAGAAAAATTAATTGAACCTGATATAAACTTTAAATCCACAAATGAAAATTCTCCATATTAGTCTATTCTTTTCATTCTGTGTGATCTATTTTCTCACTAGTTTACTTAAACAAATCATTCAATTATGAAAAATTATTTACTGTGTGCATTGCTCCTACTGCTCGGATCAATGACAGCATTTGCTCAAAAAAGAGTAACAGGTAATGTTTCTGGTACGGACGGTTTCCCTCTCATAGGGGTAACGGTCATCGAAAAAGGAACGACCAATGGTACTATTTCTGACATCCAAGGTAATTTTGCTTTAGATGTTGCTGATGGTGCTTCAGTTGAAGTTTCTTACACTGGCTATGGTACGCAAACCATTGCTATTGGAGAGCAAACTACTTTTAATTTAGTATTAGAGGAAGGTGTTGCGCTTGATGAAGTGGTTGTTACAGCTTTGGGAATGGAAAAAAACAAAAAAGCATTGGCCTACTCTGTAACAGAAGTCGGTGGAGAAAATTTCTCTCAGGCTCGGGCCATGAATGTTATTCAATCACTTTCCGGTAAGGTCGCAGGTGTAAACGTGGCAAGTACGGCTACAGGTGCGGGTGGATCTACGAGAGTTGTTATTCGTGGAAATAGTTCTATTTCAGGAAACAATCAACCACTATATGTGATTGATGGAGTACCTATTGACAACTCCAATTTGGGAGCTGCTGGAATGTGGGGCGGACAAGACTGGGGAGACGGAATCTCAAGTTTAAATCCAGATGACATCGAAACTTATACTGTTTTGAAAGGGAACTCTGCAGCGGCGCTTTATGGATATCGAGCCTCTAACGGAGTTATTTTAATTACTACAAAGTCAGGTACCAAAAGAAAAGGAATTGGTGTTGAATTCAATACCCAAATTCGTTCTGAATCAATTATCAATCACAATGATTTTCAGCAAGAATATGGCCATGGTAGAGATGGTGTAATTCCGACAACACAAGATGAAGCTTTAGCTAATGGACTTTACGCTTACGGCGGAAAATTAGATGGTAGTAATGTCATCCAATTTGATGGTGAAAGTCGTCCATATTCTGCTAATGATAACAATATTGATAAATTTTACAGAACAGGTTTGACCTTTTCTAATACTTTAGCACTAACTGGTGGAAGCGATAAATACAACTTCCGTTTTTCAGGTTCTTCTTTAAATAATGAAGATGTTATTCCAAATTCTGGTTTAGATAGAAAAACATTCCAATTAAAAACAAACGCACAATTTAATGAGCGATTAAGTGCTACTGTTGGTGTCAATTATATCGTAGAAGATGTCAACAATCGTCCACGTCTTTCTGATTCTCCTGGAAACGCAAACTACTCTGCGGCTTCTTTACCATCAAGTATCAATATTGATGATTTAAAAGGAGATCCTAATAAGTTGGGTTCCAATCCTGATGGAACAGAATTACTTTTCAACGATAATGTTTTCGTCACTAATCCTTGGTGGGGAGCACATCAATTCAGTGCAGATTCTAAGAAAAAAAGATTACTGGGTAACATCCAATTGCGCTATGAATTCGAAAATGGATTATATGCTCGTGGACGAGTTGGTCTAGATCAATACAATAGCAGAAGGACTAATTTAACTCCTTATGGTACTGCGTTTTCTACCTTAGGTCAAATGGATGAACAAAGTCTAAACTTCCAAGAATTAAACAATGAATTAATTTTTGGTATTGATACCAAAATGACTGATAAAGTAGGCATTAATTTCTTTGTTGGTGGAAATCAATTGACTAATACTCGTGAGACTGTAGGTGGAACTGGAAGTAATTTTAGTGTTCCTTTCTTACATACCTTAAACAATCTCGCTAATAGATCAACCATTTACGAATACAAAGAATTTAAAAATAATTCTCTTTTTGGTTCTATGGAAATTTCTATTAACGATGCGATTTACTTGACGGGTACGGTAAGAAATGATTGGTTCTCTACCTTAACCAATGCTGATGGAACTTCTGATAATGATAAATTATATTTCTCTGCTGGGATCAGTGCAGTATTAAATGATTTGATTGATCTTCCAAAAGAAATTACTTATGCTAAAGCAAGACTTTCTTATGCAGAAGTTGGTGGTGTAGGTGCTGCTGAAGATCCATACCTCTTAGGCTTATTATATGGTATAACGGGTCAAGGCCACTTAGGACGACCACTTGGTGCCATCAATAATCCTTCTAACTCTATTCCAAATGCTGCCTTAACTCCTTTGACTTCAAAAGAGCTTGAATTTGGTCTAGACTTAAGATTGTTTGACAATCGCTTAGGAGTTGACTTTGCTTACTATAGCCGACAAACATTAAATGACATTCTTAATGCAGCAGTAACGCCAACGTCTGGTTATGGTTCTAAAGTAGTCAATATTGGTAAAATGAATAATAAAGGAGTTGAATTATTATTATTCGGTTCTCCAGTTAGAACGAAAGATTTCCGTTGGGATGTGTCTTTGAACTATTCTAAAAATAACAATGAAGTCGTTAGTTTATTGACGGAAACTCAGGAAGATGAAGAAAGTATTAGAGTAGGTGAAAGCCGTACGCGTAACGCATACATTCACCACGTAGAAGGCAAGCCATATAGTCAAATAATGGGATTTGGATATGAGCGAGATACTGGTGGTAATATTGTTTTGGATGATAATGGTTTACCAATGCAAGGTGATTTCCAAGCTTTTGGAACAGGTGTTCATCCTACATCAATTGGTATCAACAATACCATTACTTACAAAAATCTTTCTTTTAGTTTCTTGATTGATTCTAAATCTGGAGGTTACATTTATGCAGCAACCAACGCATTTGGATATACGCGTGGATTACATCAAAACACCTTGGTAGGAAGAGAAAGTGGTATTGGAAATGTAACTGCTGCCAACGTAGAAGATTATTACCAAAGAATTGCTTCTAGCATCACTGAAGAGTTTGTACAAAAAGCAGATTTCATCAAACTTCGTGAAGTTGTTCTTAGCTACAATGTACCTAAAAATGTTATTGGTAATGCACCAATACAAGGAATTACCATCGGAATCGCAGGAAGAAACTTGGCTTTACTTTCTAGCAGTGTAGACAATATCGATCCAGAATCGACTTATGCATCTGGAAATGATCAAGGGCTAGAAATGTTTGGTGTACCTCAATCTCGTTCAATACAATTGAACATTGGGATTAAGTTTTAATCGTAAATCAAAAAATTAATAGAAATGAAATTTTCAAAATATATATTATTAATCGCAGCATTCATGATGTTGCATACCTCCTGCGACGATGGATTCGAAGAAACCAATGTCAATCCTGTAGCAGCAAATGAAATTGATCCTGGCTTCCAATTCAGTTTCGTACAACTCCGAACTTCTGGTGGACGATATGAAAATTGGAGAGCTGGTTTAATTTATTCCTCTATGATGATTCAGCATTTATCTGCTACCTGCGGATATTGGACTGGAGATAAATACACTTGGAATTCTGGATACTCCTCTTCCCTATTTGATAGAGCGTATACAGAACAAGTAAGAGAGATTCAGGACTTAGTCAATACTTTGGAAACTACAGAAAGAGGTGATCCTACTATGCTTGGTATGGCCAGAATCTGGCGAGTTGTCATTTTTCATAGACTAACGGATATGTATGGTGATATTCCTTATTTCCAAGCTGGAAAGGGCTTTTTAGAAGCAGTTGATTTCCCAGCCTATGATGCTCAAGCTGATATATATGCAGATATGCTAAAAGAATTGGAGGAAGCCGTCGGCCAGTTATCTGGAGGAGGATTCGGTTCAGCAGATATCCTTTATGATGGTGATTTAGAAAAGTGGAAACGATTTGGTAATTCCATGATGCTTAGATTAGCTATGCGTTTATCTGAGGTAGATGCAGCCACTGCTGAAGCATGGGCTGCTAAAGCAATTGCTGGCGGAGTCATGACAAGTAATGATGATGTGGCTATGATTGCTCATACCAATGGACCAGAAGGAATCAATAGAAATGGAATTGGAGAAGTACTTGACCCTGCAAACGGTTTCGGTGATGGATGTCCTCGATTAAGTGCAACTTTTGTAAATTGGATGAATGCGACCGGTGATCCTCGTCTAGCTATTTTAGGGGTAACTCCCGTTAATGGAGGGGATATTAAAGGTATGCCAAATGGATTAGATGAAACCACTATCCAAGATAATCCAACAGGTACGTCTACAGATGATTTTTCCGTAATCAACCCTAAGTTAGTTACAGTATCTACACCAATGATTTTCCAAAACTATGCTGAAGTAGAATTCATGCAAGCGGAGGCAATTCTTAGAGGTTGGGCTACTGGTGATGCTGCAGCTCATTACCAAAATGGAGTAAAAGCAGCAATGCAAATGTATCCAGTCTTTGACGCTTCTTTAGCAATTGATGATGCTGCTGTTGATGCTTATCTTGCTGCTAATCCATTTGATAATTCAATGAAACAAATTGGTGAGCAATATTGGGCAGCTACTTTCTTAAACGAATACGAATCATTCTCTAACTGGAGAAGAACTGGTTACCCTGAATTGACTCCTGTTAATTATGATGGAAACGTTACTGGTGGAACTATTCCCCTACGTTTAACTTATCCAGAAAGCGAAGCAGGTGTCAATGGGGAGAATCTTAATGTTGCCTTGTCTCGTCAAGGTTTGGGATCTGATTTTCCTAGCATGTTATCCGTACCAGTATGGTGGGATAAATAATTAAAATTAACTAAGCTAAGCATTACTTAGCTTAGTTAACTTTGTTTCATATACTAATTGTTATTATTACACAGATGAGTTTTCTGCTCATCTGTGTTTTTAAAAACTTCATGAAAAACTCAATTCAATTTTCCTTTCTCATTACTATTCTATGCTTCTTTTTTGCTTGTCAAAAAGAAAAAATAGATGCTCCACAGATGGGTTCTTTGACTCAATATGTCAATCCTTTCATGGGGACAGCTAATCATGGACACGTCTATCCAGGTGCAACGGTACCTTTTGGTATGGTTCAATTAAGTCCGGATAATGGCACTCAAGCTTGGGATTGGTGCTCTGGTTATAATTGGGTAGATGATACTATTGTCGGTTTTAGTCACACTCATCTAAGTGGAACTGGAATTGGAGATTTGTATGATATTTCCTTTATGCCTACGCAGGAAAAAATTGATTTTACAAAAAAAATAATCCCGCGCAATAATGTCTATGCTGCAAAATTTTCACACGATAATGAATCAGCGGTCCCTGGATATTATCAGGTAAAATTAGATAATGGAATTGAAGTCGAATTAACAACGACCGAACGTGTCGGTTTTCACAACTACCATTTCCCAGAAGGGAAAGAAGCTACCCTATTAATTGATTTAGGATTTGCCATCAACTGGGACAAACCGACTGCTACTGCATTTCAAATTGATCAAAAGAAAAACATAGTCACTGGTTATCGTCATTCTACTGGATGGGCAAAAGATCAACGATTATTTTTTGCTGCTGAATTTTCAACTCCGATCCAAAGTTTTCAATTAGCAGACGACACAGAACTAATTCAAAACAAAACAATCGCCGAAGGAGTTTTTTTACGAACTCAACTGAATTTCGGTAAGGCCAAAAAAGTACAAGTCAAAGTCGGTTTATCTTCTGCCAGTAAGGAAGGTGCTATCGCTGCGCTCGCAGAAATTCCTGCATGGGATTTTGACAAAATAAAAACTGCAGCCAATACCAAATGGGAAAAAGAATTATCCAAAATTAAGATCAAAACACCAAATGAAGAATTAAAAAAAATATTTTATACCTCTTTATACCGTACTTGCTTAGCACCAGTATTAATGTCCGATGCACAAGGCAATTATAAAGGTGTTGATGGTGAGAATCATCAAGCTAAAGATTTTACCAAGTACGGTATATTTTCTCTTTGGGATACTTTTAGAGCGGCTGATCCACTTTATACCATCACTCAAAGAGACAAAGTTAATGATTTCGTAAGATCCATGTTATCACATTATGAGGAGTACGGATTACTTCCAGTTTGGTCCTTATTAGGAAATGAAACCAATACGATGACCGGTTATCATGCTATTCCGGTTTTGGTTGATGCCTATCAAAAAGGCTTTCGTCAATACGATGTTGAAAAGGCATACACTGCGATGAAAAAAAGTGCGATGCAAGACATTAGAGGCTCTGATTTTTACCGTCAATATCAATACATTCCTTTTGATAAAGCAGGCGAATCCGTCACGAGAACTTTAGAGTATGCCTATGATGATTGGTGTATTGCACAAATGGCTAAGGCACTAGGAAAAAAAGAAGATTACATAAAATTCACCAAACGTTCCGAATATTTTAAAAATGTATTTGATGCCTCCACTGGTTTTATGCGAGGTAAAGATTCTAAAGGGAAATGGATTACTCCATTCGATCCTCAATATTCAGAACACAATCCGGAGAAAGCAATTTACACCGAAGGAAATGCTTGGCAACATTCTTGGTTTGTGCCACATGCTCCAGAGGAATTAATCCACCTCATCGGTGGCAAAGAAACATTCGTACAAAAGCTTGATGCTTTATTTACCACCAACTCTGAGCTAAGAGGCGAAAATGTTTCTGTCGATATTTCAGGTCTAATTGGTCAGTATGCACATGGCAACGAACCTAGTCATCACATTGCTTACTTTTATAATTTTGCTGACCAAGCTTGGAAAACGCAAAAAATAGTAAGAGAGATCATGTCTACTCAATACAATGCAACACCAACTGGCTTATGTGGAAATGAAGACTGTGGTCAAATGTCTGCTTGGTATGTATTTAGCGCAATGGGGTTTTATCCTTTCAATCCGGCAGATGGAAAATATGCATTTGGAAGTCCATTATTCGAAAAAATAGAAATTCCATTAGATAAAAACAAGACTTTTACATTGTTAGCGAATAACGTTTCTTCAGATAATAAATACATTCAATCTATAAAATGGAATGACCAACCTTATGATAAAATGTATCTAACTCATGAAGCCCTTATGAGTGGTGGTACCTTAGAATTTGAAATGGGTAAAGATCCATTTTTAGAATAAAAACCTTCTTCAACAAACCCTGTACGTACGCATGTATGTATTTGTCGAAGAACCAAATAAAACAATGTCGTCGTTTTTACGGACTAAAATGGACGATACAATGTGGAGTAATTGAAAACAATCAATTTCCTTTTTTAAAACATGGGTCATTTCTAATGTTGCATAAAATAAATAGTCCACTGGCTTTATTTTCCTAAAGTAAATATGCAAAAGGAACTCCACATTTTTTTAACTCTTTAATGAATAAAATGCTACTAAGAATTCTTTTAATACTTACTGGTTTATTAATCTCCTTTGGATGTCAAGATTCTAATTCTTCTAATCCAAAAGACGCTCCGGTTATTGATAAATTAACAACAGAAAAAAAAGCAATGGCCGATCAGGTCAAGGCAGAATTTTTACATGCATGGAATGGTTATAAAAAATATGCTTGGGGGGAAGATGCGCTCAAACCACTTTCTAAAAAATCAGCTAATTGGTATCAAACTTCCTTGCTAATGACTCCAATTGATGCCTATGACACTATGATTCTGATGGATTTAGACGAAGAAGCTAAGGAGTGTAAAGATTTAATACTGAGTAAATTATCCTTTGACCATGATATGGACGTCCAAGTTTTCGAAATCGTTATCCGTATTCTAGGAGGATTGATATCTGCTTATCAAATGGATGGGGATCAAAAATTTTTAGATTTAGCAACTGACCTCGGTAACCGATTACTACCAGCTTTTGACACACCGACAGGCATGCCTAATCGAATGGTCAATTTAAAAACAGGCAAAAGTAGAGACCATCTAAACAATCCTGCTGAGATTGGAACCTTGCAATTAGAATTTGCGATGTTAAGTAAATTAACCGGTAATCCCGTTTATCATCAAAAAGCAGATGCAGCTTTCAAAACTTTATACAGCAAGAGATCTCAAAAGACTGGACTAGTGGGCACCATCATAGATGTCAATACCGGAGAATGGAAAAACCCAGATAGTCATATCAGTGGAATGATCGATTCCTATTATGAGTACATGATCAAAATGGCCATTCTTTTTGAAGATCCTGATTATCAAAAAATGTATGATCAAAGTATTAAATCTGTCAACCAATATTTATTAGATGATACGCCTTCAGGTTCATGGTACAGCCATGTGAATATGGATACTGGAGAAAGAATCAGAACTCAATTTGGAGCACTTGATGCTTTTATGCCAGCCATGTTAGCACTTGGAGGAGATTTAGAAACCGCCAAAAAAGTTCAAGAATCTTGTTTCAAATTTTGGACGGATCATAAGATCGAACCAGAACAATACGATTATGCCAAGAAGAAAATATTGAATGGATTCTATGTCCTTCGCCCTGAAAACATTGAGTCAGCGGCTTATCTATTCCATCATACTGGTGATAGAAAATACTTCGATATGGGAAAAACCATGTTTGATAGTATTGTAAAATACTGTAAGACAGAGGAGGCTTACGCCGAAATAAAAGATGTAACGACCATGGAAAAGCAAGATGATATGCAAAGCTTTTTTCTATCTGAAACTTTAAAATATGCCTATTTGCTTTGTAGTGATCAAACAAAATTAGACTTCACCAAGACAATTTTTAATACAGAAGCACATCCAATGCAAAAGACTTGGTAAATAAGCATATTTTTGCTTTATTAGCTATTTTTTAATATATTATCTTTTTAGATTTAAAAAGATGTTTTGGCGTTTCAAACTAACTTCATTATAAATAAAAACTAATGATAACAGGGACAAAAAGCAAACAATTGGCTTTTGAAAAGCGAAAGAAAAAAATTCTTGCTGACGAAGAAGCTCTGCTCACACGCCCCAATCATAAAATTCATGAAAACTATAATGGTATTTTTTACAGATACCAAAACCCCGTATTAACGGCACAACACACTCCTGTCAATTGGAGATATGACTTTGACTTTGAAAGTAATCCATTCCTGATGGAAAGACTTGAAGTCAATAGCATGTTCAATGCTGGAGCTATCGAATGGAATGGAAAAATATTGCTACTTCCACGTGTTGAAAGTAATGATGTAAAATCTTTCTTTGCCATTGCTGAAAGTGAAAATGGTGTAGACAACTTCCATTTTTGGGAACGCCCAATCGTCATGCCTCAAACCGAAGATCCTGAGACTAACGTATATGACATAAGGTTGGTTCGACATGAAGATGGTTGGATTTATGGATTATTTTGCGCAGAGCGAAAAGATAAAACTCAAATGCACAATAGCTCCGCAGCTATTGCTAAAAATGGTTTAGCTCGGACCAAAGATCTAATCAACTGGGAACGACTTCCCGACCTTATTTCAAATTCTCCTCAACAACGAAACTGTGTTTTACATCCAGAATTTGTCAATGGAGAATATGCTTTTTATACCCGTCCGATGGATGGATTTATCGAAACTGGCGGCGGCGGCGGTATTGGTTGGGGAACATGTCAAGACATTACTCATCCAGAGATAAAGGAGGAAATGATTATTGATCCTAAAAAATATCATACAATTAAAGAAGTTAAAAACGGCCTTGGCCCAGCGCCGCTAAAAACCTCCGTTGGATGGCTACATTCTGCTCATGGTGTTCGACGAACTGCTGCAGGTTTACGCTATGTTGTTTATTTATTTCTCTGTGATTTACATGAACCTTGGAAAGTCATTCGAAAACCAGTTCGTCATTTTATCGCTCCAACTGGAATAGAAAGAGTTGGTGATGTATCAAATGTGATTTTTAGTAATGGCTGGGTACTTAAAGAAAATGGTGAAGTCTTCATTTATTATGCTTCCTCTGATACTCGAATGCATGTAGCGACGACTACCCTTCCTCGATTAGTTGATTACATCATGAATACTCCAGAAGATACCGGAAACACTTACGATTCAGTGCAACAAAGAATTGCTTTAATAGAAAAAAATAAAAACTTGATGAAGTAAGTAAACAAAAATTTATACTGAACATTTAAGTTTGTAGAACCAAAGTACTAAATGTCATGAATAAAATATTTCAAAAAAAACAGCTCACAATTAGTTTGGTCGCGTTTTTTGTAATCGCTGCCTTATTCATCCTACCTTATAGTTGTAAAACTGATCAAGTCGTAGCTACACCTTTATCCACAAAGGCTGTTCCTGATGTGATTGATTTCAATTTCCATGTCAAGCCGATTCTTTCTGATCGCTGTTTTAAATGCCATGGCCCTGATCCCAAAACAAGAGAAGGAGGATTAAGATTAGATACCAAAGAGGGAGCTTTCGCCGCACTTGGAGACGACAAAGATCATTATGCCATCATCCCCAATGACATAGAAAAAAGTACCCTGATTGATAGAATGTATACTGACAACCCAGATGATGTCATGCCTCCACCTGAGTCCAACCTAATTTTGGAAGATTATGAAAAAGCAGTACTTAAAAAGTGGGTGGAACAAGGTGCAGAATGGAAAGATCATTGGTCGTTTCTTCCTTTAGAAAAGCCTGAAACACCATCAGTAAGCAATACCGATTGGGTCAATAATGATATAGATAAATTTGTTTTAGCAAAATTAGAATCTCTTCAACTTTCACCAGCTGAAAGGGCGACCAAAGAACAACTGATTCGAAGACTTAGTTTTGATCTCACTGGATTACCACCTAGTTTGGAAGACCTCAATGAATTTCTAAATGATGATAGCTCCAATGCCTATGAAAAATTGGTAGATAAACTTTTACAGACTGATGCCTACGCAGAAAATATGACTACCAATTGGTTGGATCTGGCTAGATATGCAGATTCACATGGTTATCAAGATGATTTTGAAAGAGTCATGTTTCCATGGAGAGATTGGGTCATCCATGCTTTCAAAAAAAATATGCCTTATGATCAATTCATCGAATGGCAATTAGCAGGTGACTTACTTCCCAACCCAACCCGGGAACAAATCATCGCTACCGCTTTTAATCGAAATCATAAAATAACTCAGGAAGGCGGAGTTATTCCGGAAGAATACCGAACTGAATATGTTTCAGACCGCACTCAAACTTTTGGAATTGCTTTTCTAGGTTTAACTATGGAATGTGCAAAATGTCATGATCATAAATATGACCCAATTACACAAAAAGATTTTTACAGTCTATCCGGTTTTTTCAATAGTGTTCCCGAAATTGGTTTGACAGTAGCCGGAAAAACACCTGAGCCATTTGTTACCTTAACTCAAAAAGAAATTAAAGAAACTTTGACTTTCATTAATAACCAAGATACCTTGGAGAAAATTGAGCTCATGGTGATGCAAGACATGTCAGAGCCTCGCCAAACTTATATTTTAGATCGTGGTGCATATGATAAAAAGACTATACCTGTTGAACCAAGTGCCTTGCCTTCCATCTTAGAATATACAGAAGAGTTTTCCAAAGATAGATTAGGTTTGTCCAAATGGCTATTTTCCCCAAATAATTCAGTAACCCCAAGAGTCACCGTCAATCGCTTATGGCAACAATGCTTTGGAAGAGGAATTGTTGCTACACCCGATGATTTTGGTAATCAAGGTTCCCTTCCTACACATCCTGAATTATTAGATTACTTGGCCCTTCAATTACGTGATGGTGGTTGGGATCTTAAAGATGTTTTAAAACAAATAGTCATGTCATCCACTTATCAACAATCTTCCAAAGTCAATGAAGAGTTATTGGAAATGGACCCTGAGAATAATCTACTTGCACATGCTCCAAGGATTCGCTTGTCAGCAGAAATGATTCGAGATAACGCTCTAAGCATCAGTGGTTTATTGAATCGAACTGTCGGCGGCCCTAGTGTCAAACCTTATCAACCTGAAGGACTTTGGGCAGAAACAGTTGGTGGTGGCGGTGGAAGCTTAGCTAAATATATTGCAGACAAAGGCAGTAAATTATATCGACGAAGTATTTATACCTTTTGGAAAAGAACCGTGCCTCCGCCAAGCATGATGACTTTTGACGCTGCCTCTAGAGATTATTGTATCGTCAAAAGACAATCAACAAGTACGCCACTACAAGCCTTAGTTTTGCTCAACGATCCTCAAATCATTGAAGCATCAAGAGTACTTGCTTATCGAGCCATTGAAAATAAAAATGAAATAAAAGATCGAGTCGCTTTCATGTTTCGCTTAGCGACTTCCAGAAAAATACAAGAAGATGAACTCAACAAACTAGTTGACTTTTTCAAGGAAGAAAAAAGCAAATTTGAGCAATCCCCAGATGATGCTAATTCTTTTTTAGCGATTGGTGAATATCCACAAAAAGAATTATTACCCGCTCCAGAAATGGCCGCTTACACCATCATTGCTAATGCGATTATGAATTTAGATGAAACGATCACTAAAGGATAATTAAGAAAATGATTAAACTATTTTTTGCATCTAAAAGTAAATGATCAAAAAACGAGAAAATAGTAGACGTAAAAATCCACCTTTGTAGCATTAAAAATTTAAAGACATGAAGAAGATTTTAGAAGAAAATGATATGAATTTAAATCGTCGATCTTTTCTATCCAAATCGAGTTTGGGTATCGGCGTGGCAGCTTTGTCTTCTATTCTTGGAGGTTGTAATCTTTTTACGGCTTCAGATAAAGGCATACTTAATCAAAAGCAAGGACAAAATGGAATCTTGGATGCTCCTCATATCGCACCAAAAGCAAAAAGAGTGATTTACCTTTTCCAGAGTGGCGGTCCATCACAACATGAATTGTTCGACTATAAACCACTGCTCAATAAAATGCGTGGGCAGGATTTACCCGAATCCATTCGACAAGGACAACGTCTAACGGGAATGACTTCTGGGCAAGATTCTTTTCCTTTGGTCGGATCCTTGTACAACTTTTCTCAGCATGGCGAAAACGGAACTTGGATGAGTGACCTTCTTCCCTATACTTCCAAAATTGTTGATGAATTGTGCATCATTAAATCTATGCATACCGAAGCCATTAATCATGATCCAGCCATTACCTTTTTTCAAACAGGCTCGCAGCAACCTGGACGGCCTTGCATGGGGTCTTGGTTGAGTTATGGTATCGGAAGTATGAATGAAAATCTTCCAGCTTTTACCGTTTTACTCTCAAGAGGTACCGGTAGAAAATTTGGCCAACCTTTATATTCTCGTTTATGGGGCAATGGTTTTTTACATTCTCTACATCAAGGTGTCCAATTTAGATCAGGAAAAGATCCTGTTTTGTATTTAAAAGATCCAGATGGTATAGATCGAATCAGTCGTAGAAATATGTTGGATAATTTAGCTGAGCTAAATGCTAAACAATTAGAAGAGTTTGGTGATCCTGAAATCAGTAGCCGAATTGCACAATATGAAATGGCTTATCGAATGCAAACATCTATCCCCGATGTAATGGACGTATCCAAAGAACCTGATTATATTTATCAAATGTATGGACCAGATTCTATGGTACCGGGAACCTTTGCAGCCAATTGTTTACTAGCAAGAAAACTGGCTGAACAAGATGTTCGTTTTATTCAACTCTATCACATGGGCTGGGATCAACATGAAAATTTGCCTACTCAAATTAAAGGTCAAGCCAATGATGTCGACCAAGCCAGTGCCGCACTGATCATGGATCTTAAACAACGAGGAATGTTAGACGATACCTTAGTCGTTTGGGGTGGTGAATTTGGTCGAACCAATTATTCACAAGGAGTACTTTCTGATAAGAACTATGGGCGAGATCATCATCCAAGATGTTTTACGATCTATATGGCTGGCGGTGGTGTCAAACCAGGAATGGTTTATGGCGAAACGGATGAATTTGGATATAACATTGTGAAAGATCCTGTACATGTACATGATTTCCAAGCGACCATGTTGCACCAATTAGGAATCAATCATGAACAATTGACTTATAAATACCAAGGAAGAAGATTCCGCTTGACGGATGTACATGGAAAGGTGATCAATGATATTCTAGCTTAAATTTTCTATATGCTTGATAGACGTAAATTTATTGGAACAGCGATAACTGCATTGGCTGGAAGTACTATGCTTTCTGCTCAATTGCCTTCTTTTTGTCGACAAAAAGAAGATTATAAAGATATCATTATTGGACATCAATCGCATCGTTACAAAATCGATATGAATTGGGGCGTACTAGATGCTAATTTTTATCCCGTCAATCATTGTCATGAAATGGTTCAAGACTCCAAAGGGAGAATCATTCTGTTGACCGATCATACCAAAAACAATGTCATCATTTATGATAAATCAGGAAAATTAATAGAAGTATGGGGAACCGATTTTCCAGGTGCTCATGGTCTGACTTTAAGTGTTGAAAATGGAGAAGACTTTCTATATATTTCAGATAATAATAGGCATGAAGTCATCAAAACTACCATCGATGGAAAAGTGGTCATGACGATTCCTTATCCAAAAGATTCTGGTCATTATAAAAAAGCAGAAGAATTTATCCCTACAGAAACAACGATTACTCCCAAGGGAGATATTTACGTAGCCGATGGTTATGGAGCCCAATACATCATGCATTATAATGCAAATGGAGAATTACTCAACACTTTCGGTGGAAGAGGAAAAGGTGATCAATATTTTGACAATGCACATGGTATTTGTTATGACGATCGAGATAAAGAAAACCCAAGTCTTTTGATTACCGCTCGCCAGCGAAATGAACTCAAACGATTCTCTCTAGATGGACAATTACTTGAAATTTTTCCATTGCCAGGTGCTTTTATTTGTCGTCCTGTAATTCATGGTGACCAGGTATATCTGGCCACGATTTGGTCTGGATCAGGAGGTAGCAATACCGGTTTTATTTCTATTTTAAATAAAAAAAATGAGCTCATCTCTGCCCCTGGAGGTAGTACTCCGATTTATAAAAACGGACAGCTTCAGCCGATGCATCAAACCATTCAAATTTTTAAACATCCACATGACGTTTGCGTCGATGAAGATGAAAATTTATACGTAGCACAATGGAATGCAGGTAAAACTTATCCAATCAAATTAAATCGAGTCTAATTTCTTAAAGGGTAAACTCCCGATAGCATTACTCAATCATCCAAATAAATTTGGATTGTCATTATGAAAAAAAAATTAATCTTTACACTCTTGTTGGTTTGGAATACCTCCATTGGATTTTCGCAAGAAACCAAGTTTGTTCAAGATGGTGAATTCCAATTGGCTAGCCCGAGCATTGAAAGTGACCATGTTTTTTTTGATGACAGTAATCAGATATCCATCCTACTAAATCTTGATGGGGCCAATATTCATTATACTTTAGATGGAAGCGAACCAACTGAACAATCTCCAATTTATTCCCAAACAATTTCTATTCAAAAAAGTACAAATGTTCGGGCGAAAGCCTTCCACCCAGATTTCCTTGCAAGCGAAACGCATACCAAACAGTTCTTCAAATTAGCGAAGCCATTGCCCATCAAAAACATTCAATTGGATCGTACTGCTCATGAAAATTATTTAGGCGGAGGCCCCAACTGCTTAGTTGATCGAATCAAAGGATCGATTAATTTTAGAAGCGCAGCATGGATGGGCTTTGATGGTGGAGATTTAGAGGCCGTGATTGAATTCGATAAAAAAACGATAATCCAAAATGTATTAGTCAGTTCTTTTATTGATCTCGGATCTTGGATTTTCCTTCCGGAAATGGTAGACGTTTATTGTTCTAAAAATGGTAAAGATTTTAAATTGATTGGCAGCCAGGTCGTCAAAAAAAATGAAAAGGGCATGTCAAAAGGCTTTTACTTTACTCGCATCAATTTTAATAAAGAAAAAGCAAAGTACATCAAAATAAAAATTAAACATATCCCAACTATTCCAGATTGGCATTCGGGCAAAGGAAAAGCACCTTGGCTATTTTTGGATGAAATTGTTATCGAGTAAGGAGAGCATGAATATTCCCTTGGATTGGAATTCAGGAATAGTTCTATTACTTTTTTAATCGCAAAATAAAGTAAATGTATGAAGCATTTTTTGATCTTTTTAATAGGTAGCATAACATGCTTTGGGTTTAGGTTTAGCATAACTAAAATGGCAACTTCAAAGACTCCAGTAGCATTGCAAATCAATCCTGAAAACTATGTTTGCCATCAAACAAATGGATCATTAAATATTGACGGACAAGCTTTGGAATCAGATTGGCAGAAAGCTGCCTGGACTGCGTCTTTTGTAGACATACAGGGCGATCTCCAAGCCAAACCATCACTTGATACCAAGGTAAAAATGTTATGGGATGACACCTATTTCTATTTTTATGCAAAAATGGAAGAACCGCATATCTGGGGAACTCTAAAGCAAAGAGATACCGTCATTTTTTATGATGATGATTTTGAAATTTTTATTGATCCTGATGGCGATAGTCATAATTATTATGAAATAGAATTAAATGCTTTAAACACTTTATGGGACTTGATTTTGCTTCGTCCTTATCGAGCTGACAAGGCCCCCAAAGTACTCAATGAATGGAATATTTCCAATATCTTAACCGCTGTTCATATTGAAGGAACTTTAAATGATCCTAGTGATCAAGATCAGTTTTGGAGTGTGGAAATGGCGGTACCTTGGTCCGCATTGATGGAGTTGGCCCCTAGAAAAAAACGGCCTTTAGCAGGTGATCAATGGAGAATAAATTTTTCAAGAGTAGATTGGACGATGGAGGTTGAAAATAATATTTATAAGAAAAAGAAAAATCCAAAAACAGGTAAAACATTTCCAGAAGACAATTGGGTGTGGTCTCCTACTGGAAAGATCAACATGCATATGCCTGAACAATGGGGTTTTGTCCAATTCTCTGAATCAAAGGTTGGAGAAAAAGAAGTTGACTTTATTAGTGAACCGGATGAAGTGATCAAACAAGCCTTGTGGAATTTGTATTTTCAACAAATTAATTTTCACAAAACTTATGGATATTATGCGGAGGAACTTCAACATTTTAAAATACCAGAATTAAAAAATAGTCCTTGTAAATTTCATCCAATGATTTTCAGTACGCCCAGTTTATTTGAAATTACTGCGCCTTCCTGCAAAGTAAATCAATACTGGAGTATTCGACAAGATGGGAAAATAGTTTTAGTAAAAAAGAATGAATGATAAAGAGGTAAATTTAGTAGGAAACTTAAATTTTCAATCAAAAATTGCTTAGTTTTTTAAAATATAAGAATGGAATTATTTCAATTTTTCGGTCGTTTACATCCATTAGTTTTGCATTTGCCTATCGGATTTTTAGCATTAGCATTTATCATGGAATGGGCCAGCCGTAAAGAAAAATACGCCAA
>CAYTVR010000100.1:0-23131 GCA_964441245.1 uncultured Saprospiraceae bacterium
CAATGAAATTTTATGTGACCCACTACTAATAGATTCTTTAGAGGAGAAAATTAACCTGCTTCCAAGTGGACCTGATTTTGAATTACTTTATTGGCACTTTGGTATTGCTACAACAAATGTCGAATTCTATTATTTCTTTAAATATCAATTTGAAATAATTGATTTTGACATAACGCCGGAACAAGTGATTTTTTATGATTGTAATTTTAATAGAGTTTCGACCTGTATTACCGAATTCGATTATACTCCTGAAGGACCTGAGGATGGCTGTTGGGTAGAACTTGAAACAGATGAATGGATCTATGACCTGCAAGATGTTATGGATTTTGAATACTACATATTGGCCGACAACAATTCATATGTTTCATGCTTAAATGAAGAGGATTATAATCTTTGTAATCCTTGTCCATTAGATGAAGCATGTATGCTTCCTAATATTATTCAAACCGAAACTACAAATATTTCATCATCATCAGCTCTACTAAAAGTATTAAACGGACCTTTAAATGGAACATATACTTGGGAATACAAACTTACTTCTCAATTAGAATGGTTAATCGCTGGAACCTCAAATAATCCTTCTTTTTCTCTTTTGGGATTAGAACCAAATACGAGCTATGATTGGAGAGTTAATGTTTCTTGTTCTAATGACGATTCTCTATTTTCTTCTCAGTTAGAGTTTCAAACGCTGCCACCATCTGAAAACGATTTTGAGAATTGTAGTGAGGGCATATCAGCTTCACTATGCTATTTTTATGACCTTATTGTAACCAATAATACCTTATCCGAAGTTCAAGAATTTGGAATTATTTATTCGGATTCGGAATGGTACTATTACTCTGATTTCATTCAAGAAGGTAATAATAACGGAACTATAACCTTATGTTCTTCAGACGAACTAGAGGTAATATCCTATTGTTATGATGGGCTTTCAAATTGTATCCCAAGTTTTGATGTTTCAGAGTTCAACAAGTTGATAATATACACTATAGGAATGTCTCCTCCTGAAGAGGATTGCACACCTATTGCTTCAATATGCTTTCCATGTTCATTTGATCAATCATGTATTAACCCATCACTGATCGATGAAAACATTATCTGTACCAACGAATATACACCTGTCTGCGGTTGCGATGGTAAAACATATCCCAATGCCTGCGTTGCCCAATATTATTATGGTGTGACCTCCTCAACGCCTAAGGCTTGCGAACCTTCATCCTGTATAGATACTTCGCAGATCGATGAAAATGCTATATGCGCGTCCATTTACGACCCTGTGTGCGGATGCGATGGTAACACCTATGCCAACGCTTGTCTGGCGGAAGCTAATGGAGTTATTTCATTTACCACCGGAACTTGCGACAATAACTGTATAGATCAAAACCTTGTTGACCTAAATATTATATGTGAATCAATTTATGACCCTGTGTGTGGCTGTGATGGAATTACATACCCAAATTCGTGTGCCGCTACAGCCTCGGGTGTGACTAATTACTCTCCAGGAACTTGTCAATCCGTGGCTTGCGACAGTTTGAGTTATGTTCCTTTTCCTATCGAAGATGGCATTAATCCAGAAGATTCGTGTGCTCAGTTCGGAATTATGTCTGTTTGTGCATGTATAGATGGTGAATTTATGGAATTCGAAAACAGCTGTTTCGCAATATATGGTGGAGCTGATTTTTATCTACCAGGAACTTGCGATGATCAGGAAGAATGTCCCAATACAGATCCTGATTACTTGAATTCTCTGGAAGACATCAGTTGTCCCACACTCGAAGCTGAAGTTTGTGGATGTGATGGATTTACCTATCAAAACTCATGTTGGGCATTCAAAGCAGGGAATTATTTCTGGACAGAAGGTCCATGCGATGAATTAGAATGCAGCCTACCTGAAATGTATAATACCAATTTTCTACTATTTGTTAATCAAGTACAATTTGTAGCATCTGAAGTGCCAGGCGCTGTTTCGTACCAGTGGAGAGTCAGAGAGACCTTTCCAGACTTGAAACCCTGGGATCCTCTTGGCTCGACAAATGTACCCTTTATAGATTGGTTTGATTTTGAAGATTGCCATTCCTATGAATGGCAGGTGCGCGTAGTTTGCGGAACTACAAATTTGACGGATTGGAGTCCAGGCCAATTTTTTGATATTGATATTGATTGTGATATGGAATGTATTCAACCCGAAATAACCATTGATCAAATTGCAGAAAACACGGCATCTCTTACAGTATTAAATCTCGAACTCTTTTACATTTTCGAATGGCAATTAGGTACTGACAATGTTAATTGGAATACGGATGCCGTTACTGATCAATCCAGTCATATCTACACGAATTTGGACGCCTGTACCCAGTATTATTTCAGAGTAATTGGATATTGTACAAGTGCTTCTGACACATCAAATGTGGTGCCTGCAATGACATTATGCACTTCTTTATGCCCAGATGAAATCCAATTTATCAATATTGGTTACAAAGTAGTTTTAAACCCGGCAGACGGTAACCCTCCTAAATCAAATGGAGTGGTAGTCTCACCTCAATTCATCCAATCCGCTGTAGACTGGATGAACAACGTAATGGAAGCCAACGACACCAAATTCCGATTTTGTCACACATTAGACTTTATAGGTGGAATAAATGACCCCATATCCAATAAATATTTTGCGGATACTATCAATGCGACAACCAGAAATCAAATCGAAGTAGATGCGTTGCTTAACATCACTTTTGGTAATCCTTATTTGTGGTCTGAGACATCAATCAACTTCTATATATTGAGTGGAAGTCCGACAGCCAATAATTTTGGAGGATACTGTAGCTTTCCAGACAATCATAGTGCTATCATCATGGGTAGGAGCAATAAAGGTTTTAGTACACACCTCCATGAAATCGGTCATTTCTTCAATTTAATTCATACCATGGGAAATGGCTGTGGTTCCTGCTCAAATTGTTCCGTCCCAGGTGACGACGAGGTTGATGACACACACCCCGATTTACCATGTTGGGATAATAATGATATTGCGTTATTCAGTCAATACATGACATCGTATTCGAATCTTTCCCCAGCCGAACAACTGGATATCGACCAAACCTACCAAAATATAATGTCCTACCACAACAACAGAGAATACCTCACCCCAGGTCAGATGGAAAGATGGTGTCAAGCCATCAATATGTATGATTCCAGAGCAATGGTCATTTCATCAGATTCGTGTGGTTTCGAAAATCCATGTATAGATTCTAGCATGATAGATTTGGATGCGATCTGTCCAGCATTGTATGCCCCGGTCTGTGGGTGTGATGGTATTACATATCCCAATGATTGTGTTGCCACTAGTTTCGGACTGAAATATTACACTAGTGGTGCATGTGCTGAAGAATGCATTACAGAAGTAGACACCTTTATTTATTGTACCCTGGAATATTTTCCGGTTTGTGGGTGTGATGGACAGACGTATACCAACAGTTGCTATGCAACCCAGGCAGGCGTCACATCCTGGACCGAAGGAGCTTGCAATGAATTTGTTTGTGGACCAATCTATGTTCCTTGGGATCCATCGGAATGCAGTTTGGAACCTTACGATCCCGTTTGCGGATGTGATACCATAACTTATGACAATGCCTGTATGGCCATCGAAGCAGGAGTGTTTGAATATGAATTGGGAGCGTGTTGTATTGATGTTTCGCTAATTACCAACCCAGAGCTCTGCCCACAGAATTATGATCCCGTCTGTGACTGTCTCGGAAATGTATATTCCAATGAATGTGTAGCTATAGCTTGCGGCGTTGATATTCCGATTTCATGTGATATCGATTTGTGCATAGATGAGGATGCAATTAATAACGAAATCATTTGTCCGTTCATTTACGACCCAGTTTGTGGATGTGATGGATTCACATATTCCAATTCTTGCGAAGCTTATAAGAACGGAGTAATAAATTGGACATCAGGTCCTTGTAGTAACTCAACATGCATTGACGAACGTTTGATATATCCGGACCTCCCCTGTGAACTGACTTATGAACCGGTATGCGGATGCAATGAGGTCACTTATTCGAACCAGTGCTTCGCTCTGAGAGAAGGTGTTACATCCTGGTCATTGGGGACTTGTCCAGAGGGTACATGTATAATAGAAGACCTCATAGATGATTCTATTTTCTGTCCATTGGATGAAAGTCTGGTATGTGGCTGTGATGGTATTACGTATACCAATGAATGCATTGCCAGAACTGTATATGGAGTTTCAAGTTGGACTCCGGGTCCATGTCCAATACTTCCAATATGCATAGATTCAGACAATGAATATGCAGAAATAAATTGTCCTCTGATAGTTGCTCCAGTTTGCGGATGTGATGATCAAACTTATCTGAATGACTGTCTGGCTCTTAAAAATGGAGTTAGAGATTGGGAATTGGGGCCTTGTCCAGGCGATGAACTCGGATGTACGGATCCAAGTGCACATAATTATAATTCGCTCGCAACAGTGGATGATGGTAGTTGTATGACCTGCTATGACGGAGCTATGAATGGAGATGAAGAAGGAATAGATTGCGGAGGCTCTTGTGAATTAGACTGTAACGACTTGGATGATTTGACCTTTTTCCTGTCTGATCAAAGCTTCTTGCCGGGCACAATACTATCTATCCCTATTAAAGTACTATCCTATGAAAACATATTGGGTTTTAGCTTTCAGATTCGCACATCGCCACTAAATAGGATTATTGGTATAAGAAATGAACTACTTACTGTATCAACTGCCGAAGAAGAACCCAATCGCTATAGTTTTACTAGTTTTACCACAGTGGAAGAAGGACTTACTTTCCAGGATAATACAGAAATTTTCTATGTAGATATCGAAGTAGGAGAAGTCGAATGTTTTGAGGTGGAATTTTATGGTAGTATCAATGAAGATGGTGTTGAAATTTCGGCCATAGATTCAGATTTTAAAACGCTAAAACCGCAAACAATCAATGCTTCATTTTGTCCTGCTGCCTTTTTCGATGCTTCAGGAATTATTGAGAGAGATGACGAATTGGCTATTCCAAGTGTAAACATTAGAGTCAATCAAATTGTGGAAGATATTTCAGATGAAAATGGTCTGTTCAGTATCAGCAATTTATCCACGGCATCTGATATAGAAATCATTCCTCAATACAACTCAAAAGCAAATGAAGGAATAGATGTAGTCGATGTTGCCGAAATCAATAGATTTATTCTTGGATTAAATTCTTTTGATTCAAAATTTAAAGAAATCGCTGCCGATATCGATGGAAACCGAAGGGTAAATGTATCGGACTTAGGTTTGGCCATAGGTGCAGCTTTTGATCGATTCGATAGCTATCCGGAGAATGATACCTGGAGGTTTATCCCACAGAGTTATGAGTTTGTGCGAACCGAACGCTTTTTTAAAGAGCAATACCCACAAAAAGTTGTTTCAAATTCATCAATGGTCATTACCAATCCGGATTTTTATGCAGTCAAATTGGGAGATGTAGATTATTCATATGTTGAATTCACCTCACTAGAAGGACAATCTGACTTACAATTCACTAAATTTTCGAACAACAAACTTTTGATCACTCCTGACCTGGATCATGCGATTGGGTATCAATTCTCTTTCGCATCAAATCTCAATATTCGATCCATCTATTCTCTAACTGAGGAAGTAAATTTGGAAATGTCCAGCACACTCGAAGATGAAGGGTATATCAAAATATTGGCTTTTACTAAGTTGGGAATTCCCATAAAGTCAGAACAGCTATCACTAGTCATTGAATACGAAGAAGAACTGGACAATGATTTATCCAGTGTATTTACACTAACTTCTGACTTGAATTCAAAAATATATGTAGAAGAAAATGATGTACGAAAAATTGTTTTATCTCCTACCAATGTAAATTCAGAGAATAAGAAAAGTGTAAAGATTGTTCCAAACCCAAGCTCAGGTGACTTCTATGTTTCTTTCAAAGAAGAATTGTATAACAGAATAAGAATATTTACTTCTCATGGTGAATTGATTCATACAGGACCAATCAAAAATACCGGTAAAATAGCTCAGGAAATATTTTCCAGCGGTGGACTGTATTTGGTAGAATTATCTGGAAGTGCTGGTAGAGTAATGCATAGATTGATTAAAATATGAAAAAATATATTGTACTTTTTGCCTTACAATATTTTTGTATTGCGATTACTATAAGTCAGGATGTTGAATTGATCTCTACAGATTTCTCACCAGATACTGAAAACATTAGCTTGGCCTTGATTGCCAGTGAAGACATCTTTATAGCGGGATATCAAGTAGGTTTGCAACTATTAGCAAACGAAGGAATTTCTCTTCACCCCAATTTTAACTACGGATCATTTATTAATAATGCGGAAATTTATAATGACTCGACTTTTGCTATTTTATGGTTTGATCCTTTGGGTCAGGCAATAGGACTAGAAGCTGGTGACACATTGGCACTGATAACTTTGGACTTAAGTAGTTTTTCGGATCGATGTTTCAAAATAACGTCACCCATCGATCAATTAAACAATGTAATTTACATCGAAGAAAACGGTAATTTGGTCAGTCGGGAACTACTTGTAGAAAATAGCGACTTTTGTAGTTTTGACGAACTGGAAATACAACTCCAAACTACCAATAATGCTTGCTTCGGCGATAACAACGGAATTGCTGCGGCAAGCATCTCAGGAGGCTTAGAACCTTATTCCATAACTTGGTTTGATGCGAATGGTGTAGAGATCGAATCTTCAACAACTTCTTTAGCAGATTTAAGTAATGGATCCTATACGATCGTAATAATTGATGCATATGACAATCAAATTGAAACAGAATTTGAAATCACCTCTCCTCCCAACCTGGAGTTTGATTTTATCAAAACGGATAGCATATGTCTATCAACGAACAATGGTCAAGCAGAAATACTAACTTCTCAAGATTTGAGTTTTCTATGGAGTACATCCTCACAGTCCAACAAAGTTGATGGATTAAGCGAAGGGCTTTATTCTGTCACAATATCAAATTCTAATGGTTGTGATACCATCATAGAATTTACAATTAGCCAATATCCTACCCCAGATCTTTCTTATGATGCTACATCTACTTGCCTTGGAGAAAGTAATGCTTCTGTTGTGTTTTCTGATTCATTATTACTGTATAATTGGAATACGGGTGATTCAGGCATTTCTTTGGATAGTATTGGTGAAGGAGTATACGCCGTTTCTATTTCCGATCCAAACCAATGTGTTTATGAGGTAGAAAATATAGAAATAAACTCCTTTTCACCACCGCTAATCAATCCTGTAGTAAGTCAAATTTCTTGTTTTGGTGCTTCGGATGGTTCAATACAATTAGATTCATCGGACCTAGAAACAATAAGTTGGTCTTCAGGTGCGGAACGTTTTGAAATCACAAATTTGGAGCCTGATATCTATTTCTATGACCTTACCGATAACAATGGTTGTTCGTTTAGAGATAGCATCCTGATTATCGAACCAGATCAAATTACATTTTCTATAGTCTCTGATAGTGCGACTTGTTATCTATGTGATGACGGTGGAATTCAATTAAACGTTGAAGGAGGAACTCCACCAATTGAAATTATCATAACAGATAGTTTAGGAAATCTATATGATATTGATAACCTTTTACCACAACCTTATTTTTTAGAAATTATCGATAATTCAGGATGTGTAGTGGACAGTAATTTCTTGATTAACTTAAAATTTTTTGACATAAGCATATTCAAGCCCATTTCGGTTATAACACCATCTTCCAATGATAAAAATCAACATTTGATCTTTGATGGTTTAGAAAATCATCCAGACAACGTACTAAAGATTTATAATCGATGGGGAAATATTGTTTTTTCAACGATTCGATACCAACAAGCTGAAAGTAAAATTTTTGATGGAACATACGAAGGCGGCCTTTTACCAGAAGGAAAGTACTACTACATTTTGGAGGTAAAATCAATTGACAAACCATTAGCGAACTCCTTAACAATCATAAGATGAGAATATTAATAATTATTTTAGTATTGTATTTATCAAGTAGTAATATAGGTGCGCAACAATCAACTTTTGAACCGAGCAATCTACTAAACGGCTTGATCTATAATCCTGCATTTTCATCATACGGTGTTTATCAAGAACTCGGCTTGACCTATCGTCTGCAATGGCTCCAAATTGACGAAAGCATCAATAATCTATCATTGCAGGGAAGGCTGTCCCGGGACGAATTAAATATTGGGGTGGGAGCTTATTTATTCAAAGACTCGGATTCAGTAATTTCAACTACAGGCGCAGGAGGTACTTTTTCTTATAATTTAGTTGATGCTATAGGTTCAGGCGACAAATTGCGTCTTGGATTAGGAGTTAAAATGTTAAGTGCAGGCCTTGACACACCAAACTTGATCGCAAGAGATCAAGCAGCTTTTGAATCTAACTTTCAACAAAACCGAACCACTAATTTTGATATTGATTTTGGAATTCTCTACACCTCTAATGATATTATAAACAAGTCTCATTTGACAATCGGACTTTCCATTCAAAATCTTGCCTCTTTATTAAATTCAGCTTCACAAGAAAATAGCTCATTCGATTTTGGGGGTAATTCATATTTGCTTCTAGGTTATAAATACATTGAATATGATTTCTACATTGAACCTAAGATATGGATCTCATACAGTCATATGGCTCCTATTCGGACTTTAATCGGTATTGAAAGTGGCCTAAGGAATTTTATTGAGGCAGGATTGTTCTTCTCCAATGAAAATACATTATATGCAAAATTGGGATACACCAAACAGAAAATATTTTCTAAATACTCGTCAATAAATGTTTCGATTCTACCTAATTACAATTTGGGAGAGTTAAGAGATTTCAAAGGTTTATCATTTGATTTAAACTTGAGGTTTTTTCAGGAAATATAATATTCACTACTTCTAATTAGCCATAATTCCAATATAGTTAATGGAATTTAATCATTTGAGTTTATATAAAAAAGCTTACTTATTAAGGTAGAAATACACAGAACTTAAGTAATTCTACACAAACAAAAATCTAATATATATTCTTCAATTTTTACTCCATTTTCATTATCTTCATACTATCCATTTGAATATAAAACAGACCATTACTTACGGGATTCATTCGGGAATTTGGAAAAGCAAAAAACTTGCAACTAACTGAATTTCAGACTCGTAAAAAACAGGGTTTCAACCCCAGTCTGGTCACAATAAAAGACTCAACATTAATTTGTTGGGTCTTTTTTGTTTTACAATTAGATGTTTGGGGCGAGAAGTTTATCCTGAGTGTAGTCGCAGGAAGCCTCAGACATGTACTGAGTGAAGTCGAAGTACCAGTCACAAGAAAACACACAGCATTCATTATCTACTATCCCAGCCCCTTCTCATCAATATCATAATGCCAAGCTTAAATGGAATGACAATGCCTCTTAAGCTGCCCCAACCCCCAAATTAAAATAAACCCGATGCGAATGATCATTCACCTTCTCATAATACACACTTCCCTTGATCTTATCCAAAAGTTCTTTAATAATCCAAAACCCTAAGCCCTTGTCAAGTGCAACCGAACTATCATCCGCTAGATTTCCATTTGATAGGAATTTGTTTGCAAAATCGATATTAAATTTGCCATTGTTATTGTGATTATAGACCATTAAGACATCCTTGTCATCTTTCTTAACCTGTGATATTTCTATTCTGGTATGTTGATTATGCTTCACCTCATTTTCAAGGAGCGAATGGATGATCAGGAAAACTATATTTCGGTCTGATTCAATGAAAAAATTCTCCATAGTCTTCTTTTCTATAGTGATGTCTTTTTCATTTGCCTGAATTTGAAGCTTGTGAATAATACGATCTATAAAGCTTGATAGGTTTATTTTTTCAATACGAACATTAAAATCCTCGTTTTGAGTTTTGGCCCAATTCAGAATTTTTGTCAATATACTAGAGGTATCATCTGAAATCTGGTAGAGATCGTTTAATACAATATCTACATCTTCATTGTCTAAAAGTTTTCTTCTATCTTTTACAATTTCAGAAAGGTACTTCATGGTGTTTACCCCTCCTACTATTTCATGACTTATGAAGCCGAGCAACTTATCCTTCATCACATTCAGTCGCTGAAATCGGGTTTCTGACTTTTGAATACTTTCAAAACTATTTTGTAATTTTCTATTTAAGTGTTCTAAGTTAGCTGTTCGCTCATGGATAGTTTTTTCCAGTTTTTTATTTAGAATTAGTAAGTACTGGAATCTAATGATATGCAATAGAAAAAAAAGCCCCACTAGCATTAATGCAAAAATAGCATAAGCCCACACCTCTTGATACCAATGCTTCTCTATGCTAAAAGTGAATTCTTCCTCAAATGGATTGCCTTTATCCAAATCTACTAATCGCTTACATTTCAATTTATATGTACCGGGACTCAACCTAGTATAGGTAATGCTTTGATTGTTTATATTTAGACTCCAATGTTGATCATATCCTTCCAATTTATAATAAAGAAGCCTGGAGGTTTCATGGTCGTAATGTGGTGTCTGAACATCGAAGCTAATCCTTCTAAATTTGGGTGATATCTCTTGAGCAGAATCTTTAGAAATCCTTTTGCCATCTACTATTGCTTCGATTGAAATTGGAGTACTCATTGGACTTTCAGAAATAAATTCACTTGGATCAGTATATACAATACCTGCAACAGAAGGGAAGGTAATTTCCCCATTTCTAAGCACATTGGCACATGGAAAACCAGCTCCATTAAATTCATTGGAAACAAAGCCGTCAGAACCATCGAAATATTTATAATAAATCGGTGTTTCTGGTTTTTTAAAATGGGAGATCAGAGTATTTTTATCTAATCGAAATAAGCCATGATTGGTACTTATCCAAATGTATCCTATCCCATCATCCAAAATACAATTAGACTGGTCTATGTAAGAATTTTTTACATTCAACTTGATGAACTTAGCACCGTTTTTATACCAAACTCCATCATTATATGTAGCCAATAGACTCAACGTATCATTTAAGTATAATGTACTTCTTATTTCCATATATTCTGGAAGATCAAACGAACGAAAATCATCGGTCTTGACATCATATATGTGCATTTGATTTGTTTCATTAATTTGGAGTAATGAATCCGGAGTAAGTGCAATAGACCAAATATTATTAAAGGTATAATCAATAACTTTAAAGTTTAATTCCTTGTCGTAAAAACCAATTAACCTTTGCAATTCGGTTTCATCATAATTAGGTCTAAATACAATCCATAGGTTTTCTTTATCATCATAAAGACATTGCTTGTACGCCCTTTTAAAAGGAGAGCTCATATCATCTGATTCGTCTACAAATATATCATGCGTATGTTTTACTAAGGTGTCAAAGGCATTTGTCTCTTTATCTATTCTAGCAATAAAATTATAGGCTCCAAATATAACTTCTCCTTTCAAATCCCTTTCAAGACACAAACATGGCTCATTTGAAAACTTACTATGCTTCCCATTTTCATCTATTAAGTGATTAACATCCGTCAATACTTCCCCATTTTCAAGTTCAATATGACCTCTATAGCTTTGTGTCGAATTTGTCTCAAAGGAAAAAGAATTCTTAAATAACAACTTATTGAGTTGAAATAATCCGATTTCAGTACTGATGAAAATATTTGAACTATCGGAAGCCATAGTAATTCCTGTCACAGAAGACAATTTGATAGAAATCCCTAAATCACGTAAGACCAATCCATTATTTTTTTGCTCAAGGCAATAAAAAGAATCCTTCACCTTGAAATAAACCTCATTGTTATTTATTGGTGAATGAAATACCTTAACTTGATTAGCTTGGAGGTCAGGGTAATACTTATTTTTAAGATTTTTTAATACATCATGTCTTGTTTTTATCTTTCCCTTCTTTATTTCCGTAAGGTATAAATCTTTATCTACCTGAAAAAAACTTCCCTTGAAACCAAACTCTTTAAAAGAATTGGAAGTTGAGTAACCATAATTATAAGGAGAATTTGGATTATCGCTTCTTGACAAAATGGATTCAAGAACACCATTATTAAAATAAATCACATCTTTTTCACACCTTATGTATAATTCATTTTTATTGATTTGATGGTAGCTATAGAAACCATGTCGAATACTTCTTTCATTTAGAAATTTCTTTATGTTTTCTATTGTCTGCGGCTCTGACTCATTACAATAAAAGCTCATTCCTTTTTTAAGGCAATAGAGATCTGAATTTTCAACAATTGTAAGACTTTCATCTTTGATTTTTCCAACTTGACCATCGGAAAACTTCACATGTAAAGTAAAACCATTTTCATAATCTGCACTAATCCTTTGGACTATATTATTGAAGCCTAAATCTTTACGAGAATAGTTTTTAAATGTGTGCCCATCAAAACGAACCACTCCAGATGGTGTTCTCAGCCATAAAAAGTTATCAGGGCAAAAGAATACAGAATTAACAATATCATGTCTTAGTGAATTATTTTTGTTGCTATACCATGTTATTTGGTATGTGTTTCTCGTTTCTTCATCAAAAACATCATCAATTTCTTGGCCAGTACCTTGTTGAAAACAAAGTAGCTTAACCAATAAAATTAATATTAAAATATTGAGACTATTTCTCTTGAACATGAATAGGAAAATTTCTTTTCTATAATCAAAAAATTGTAAAAAAAGGTGAAATTCGGGCGTAAAAAGCCTTCATGACTAAACTCTGAGACGAGTCATTTCTTTAATGCAGGATGTCGGTTTAAAATGTAAACCATATAAATGTAATTTGAATTCCCACAAATCCCAAAAAAAACCGGGCTTTTGATAATTTATGTATAAAATGGACAAATTTTCATTCATTATCCCACATTATTACACGAATTTGGCACCAGATTTAATTCCCCAACGGAGAATTAGTCTAGCGAAAGTTAATTTAAAACATTCATGTGTATGATTGAATATACCTTATATACAATATAATAATGGGCGAAATCCATCCATGTATTATTCTTAAGAATTGAAAATGCCTATAAACTATTTTATTGCAGGAATAGATCAATTCATTATTTCATGAAGAAATAAAAAAGCAGTTCTTTTCAAATTATTTTATCGCTTTTGAAATTTTATTACTCTAAAAAGATAAGCCAGAAGGAATCTTTTTTTGTATGTCTGCAGGAAATGGTACTTCAAGGTTGAAAGAATCGAACCCATCTGAGGCTCTTTACTTGTAACACATATACTACAACACACTTGACTTAATTCTACAGTTACTGGATTTGGTTATACTTATGTTTGCATTATGAATTTGATCAAGTAAAGATTTGATCGGATACAGATTGTTTCATCCAAATGGCATTACTGGTAATAATGCCATTTTTTTTTTAATAAAAAACATCAAAGTACACTATTACTTGAGATGCGCCTAATAACAAAAACTTATGGCACCTTACATGTCTATTTGTCAAGATCTTTCTTTTAAACAAAAAAATAAAAAATTAAAACTTTAGCTTAGATTAAACTTTTAAGTAATATAGTGTTATATTCAAAGTTCGATAATTTTTTTTCCAATTATATACCGCCCTTAAATATTTTAGCTCACGTCTAAGTATTATCAAACTATTTGAACGAGATGAGTTTGCTTTTTGAAATGGATTTTCTATAGAACATTATTTTAAAAACATAAGAGCTCTTAACTATATGATCATTTGTTTAAAACACCATAATTAAAAATAAAATCGAATAATTATTTACAATGAAACTAAAGATTTTACATTTAGAAGATCATGAAGTGGTTTCTCGGGGAATCAAAATTTTAATCAAAACAGAATTCATTGGCGCAGATTTCATAGCATGCAGTAATAGTGATGAAGCTTTAATCCATCTAAAAGAAAATAAAATTGATTTAGCTATAGTGGACTTAAAGTTGAAAGATACGCTTTGCTTAGATTTTATAAAACATATTGTAGAAACTTATCCTCACACAAAAATTCTAGTTTTCACTTCATATCCTGAAAATATATATGCGCTACGATTATATAAATCGGGAATTAAAGGTTTTGTGAATAAAGCGGATTCTATTGAAGTTATTTCAAAAGCCATTCGTGACATTATAAATGGAAAAATATTCTACACAGATAAGACTAAAGAACTGCTTTTACAAAATCTAGGTAAAAAAACAACAAGCAACCCTTTTCATCACTTGTCTAATAAAGAAATGCAAGTTTTGTTTTTCTTAATCAAAGGCAAGAATTTAAAAGAAATAGAAGTGAGATTAAACATCTCTAAATCAACAGTCTCCACCTATAAAAGACGAATTTTCTCGAAACTAGAGATTTCCAACATAGCAGAGTTGATTGAAATGTACTCCACTTATGATTTGCATTAACAATACCTCATGGTCTTTCATATACGCGCTTAGTATCGACCTCTGAAGCTTTTAACTTATTATGAATTATCTTCTTTTGTTACCTAATAAATAAGGTCACAGTAGATTTTCGAAGTCTCCCATTAAGCAGGGTATTCGTAAATGTTAATTTCCTAATTATTTAAATATTTGACACTCTTTCTTTTGAATTAAATAGCCCATCTTATGTACTTTATGCATGAAAATGAGGTTTTGTTTTTCAACCTTAAATGGTTGCTCGACCTAACGAGCTTTAATTTTTGGCAGAGCCCAGAAACAAAACAAAAACCCCAAGGTTTGTACATTTTCTTCGGCTTAATATTGAATCTAAATAAGTGTTCATCTTCCCTTCCCTCTCAAAAAAATGATTAATATTAATTTAGCGTGAAAAATGATTAATACAACTTGATTTTTTATTGATCTTCAATAGTATATGCTATTTTGACTTTTTGACTTTTTGACTTTTTGACTTTTTGAATTGAAGGTTAAAACTCTACATTGTCCAATAAGACTGTAAATTAGTCTTAATTCATATGCGCTTATCAGTTGGATTTTACTCTGCCCATCACTTACACTGTCTGCATCGGCTTGGCGGGATTTCTTCCTTTGTCGACTATCGTCGCCACTTTTCGAATTTAGTCAGTCCCCATTCCTAGGCTTCTTAGTCGTTGATTTTCTAATTCTTTTCTTATCCATTATTGACGTTAATTAGATCTCCTTTATAATTGGACTTACTCTCTCTTACATTACGCTTTTATATTCTATATCGTAAAGTACACGCTCATCACTCTTTATATTCATCTTCAATATCTATTATATTAATTCTGACAGATAGGGCGCGAAATAAAAAAAGAGGCTGTATTTTCATACAACCTCTTCAGATAGAAAATATCTATAATATTAATAATCAATTATACCCTTACAAGGATTATAAATAAAATCTATTTATTTTATAATTATAATCTTCTTATTGACGACTTCATCTCCTGCCGAAAGTCTTATCACGTAAGTTCCAGCCGCCACATTATCAAATGGTATTTCAAATTCACTAATACCGGCCTGCACTTCATTGGCATAAGTTTTACTCAAAACCAATTTTCCAGCTGCATCAAATAAAAGAGCTGTAACTTCGGTAAGTTCACTTACATCAACTTTAATATTAACTTTATCAACCGTTGGATTTGGATAAATCTCAGCACTAAAGACTCCTTTCCTATTTATTGTAATAACTACAATAGATGAATACTCAAATCCTCCGTCTAAATCTACTTGCTTCAATCGATAATAATATCTACCACTTTCTGCGATATCAGAATCTTCAAATTCATATCGGGATTCCTTTGCACTATTTCCAACTGCTTCTACCGTCCCTATGTATTCAAATTTTCCGCCTTCAAAACTACGTTCAATTTCAAAGTAATCATTATTCAACTCTAAGCCTGTAGCCCAAGTCACTTCATTTACATCCTTATCTTGATTCCATTCTCCCTTGACATATAGCCATTCTACTGGAAGTGATGGCATTTTAAGACCGGCATCGATATCAAAAATGCAATCTCCTGGAAATACCTCAAAAGATAATGTTCTACCCATGAAGAAATCTACCACGTCACTATCCGTTTCATCATCTCCTACATTTGGCACAACAAAACTCAAATCATTAGGCAATTCAAATTCCATTACATACATACCAATTGGAAGATCTGTAAATAGATAATATCCTGGATTTCCACTTTCATCGTCCTGTGTCACTAAAGTTCTAAATGGAGTAATCAAATCATCTTCACTGTATAAATTTACAGTCACCCCATTAAGTCCTGAGTCAGAATCATCTTGAACATCCAAAAATTGTATTGTGCTCATATTGTCAAACCACACATAATCTCCTACTTTAACTGGTAAATAATATCCAGCGTCCACAGTCAAATTCTCCTCGCCCATACCTAGTGTAATCACTTCTGTAGTGCCAAGTCCATTCGAATCGTCTAGATCACTATCATTCTCTTCATTTCCCTTCCCTGGCTCTGTCACTAAATATCCGTCAGGCGTGATAAATTCAACAAAATAATCTCCAGGTACTAAACCTTCGAAAATATAATATCCTTGATCAGTAGCATCTGATGGATTTTCACTTGTTATAGTGGTTGCGATTGGATTATTTGGATCACTTGCATCATATAAGTTCACAACTACTCCATTGATTCCCATTTCATCATTATCCTGTATTCCATTTCCATTGCTATCATTCCACACATAATCCCCAAGTATAGCATCGTTGAAAAATCCAAAATCTAAAGACAAATTAGAATTAATGTCGATATCTCCATCATTATCAGGCTCATCTCTAGAAATTAATGAGATAGTATTACTAATTATCCCTATCCCAATACCAGCATCTATTCCATCATCATCATTATTGACATTGTCATCTGGATCTGTCGGTGTGCCATTTCCATCACTTGTATTAAATCCTACTAGAGATCCACCTGGTTCAAAATTCGATGGTATGACCTGTACAATATAATCTCCTGGAGTCAAATCGGTAAATAGATAATTTCCGTCTGCATCAGTCACGGCTGTTCTTCCCGTATTGACATCTGGCATATTATCATCATTAAGATCTATCCAAAGTGCTAAATCTACAAATGCAACTCCATCTTCATTATCATCAGCTATTCCATCATTGTTTGTATCATTCCATACTAGATTACCCAAAGACAATCTTTCGAAAATACCAGCGTCTAACGTAGAGTTATATTCCCCTTCCATTAGATTTACAACTTGCGTAAATCCATTTTCATCAACATCACTATCATTACTGTCATCCGCACCTGTCTCACTCGAATTCTGTAGTGTAAACTCACTTCCATCTGGCAAAACAAATTGTACTTGATAATTTCCAGCATCTAGATTGTTAAAATTGTAGAATCCATTGGAATCTGTAATTGTAGTACGGCCTGTAGGTTGTCCAGAACCGTCTAACAAAATAACACTGACTCCCTCTACTCCTTCTTCGCCTGAATCCTGAATACCATTGTAATTTGAATCAAACCATACAAAATCTCCGATTGCCGTGTCACTACATACATTAAATTCATATGCATCACTAATATCAAGACAATCACCAGATACATTCGCAATATTTCCTCCAACAGTTATACCATTTACCGGTAAGGTGGCATCATAATTTACTGCATAAAGCATATATGCTCCCGCTGCAAGAGTACCTATTTGTTCATTGCTAAATATTTCTAGAATTTCTCCACTATCATTTGTGAGTAAATAAACGGTTGTCAAATCCGTATTCGCTCCACTTGAGTTAATGACAATTTCTTCATTATCAAAGTATGCACAATCATCATTGGAAGCACAAACCACAAATTCATATGGTGTACTTATATCCAAACATTCACCGGATACATTCGCAATATTTCCTCCAATAGTGATTCCATCTGCCTGCGAGCTGGCATCATAATTTACTGCATAAAGCATATATTCTCCCGCTGTAAGACTCCCTATTTGTTCATTGCCAAATATTTCTAGAATTTCTCCACTATTGTTTGTTAGTAAATAAATTGTTGTCAAATCCGTATTCGCTCCACTTGAATTAATGATGATGTCTTCATTATCAAAATATGTACAATCATCATTGACAACGCATACCATAAATTCATATGGTGAACTTATATCCAAACAATCACCAGACACATTTGAAATATTTCCATTAATTTCTATGCCCTGATAATTTTGGTTGTCATCATAATTAACAGCATAAGCTTGATATGTTCCTGCAGTCAAAGACCCAATATTGGTATTTGATGATATGAGTAATATATTGCCGCTTTCATCTGTAATTAAATAATCAGATGTCAATGCTGAGTTTCCTCCTGTAGCATTCAAGATAATTTCATCTGTTTCAAAATAAGTACATTCTGATCCACAGTTATTATCCACTATTACCACAATCTCATCAAAGTTGAAACAATTTCCTTCATTAACAGTAGCAGAATAAATTGTCGTCGTACTTGGGGAAACACTAATACTATTTCCTGTCTCACCTGTACTCCATGATACCGTTCCGCCACTTGTACTCGCTGTTAATACTACTGATTCGCCTTGACATATCGTCTCATCACTTCCCAAATCAATACTTGGTAATGGTGATACTACAACATCTATCGCAGCTGTATTTGTACAGCCATTGTCCGTCACTGTAGCAGTATAAGTTGTTGTCGCACTTGGGGAAACATTGATACTATTTCCTGTCTCACCTGTACTCCATGATACTGTTCCGCCACTTGTACTTGCTGACAACACCACTGATTCACCTGCACAGATTGTCTCATCACTCCCCAAATCAATGCTGGGTGGTGCTAAAACTGCAACAGCAATTGTAGCTGTATTCGTACAACCATTATTTGTGACTGTAGCAGTATAAGTTGTTGTCGCGCTCGGTGACACACTGATACTATTTCCTGTCTCGCCTGTACTCCATGATACCGTTCCGCCACTTGTACTTGCTGACAACACCACTGATTCGCCTTCACAGACTGCCTCGTCACTCCCCAAATCAATGCTGGGTGTTGGCAAGACTGCAACCGTTACTGTAGCTGTATTCGTACAACCGTTATTAGTGACTGTAGCAGTATAAGTTGTTGTCGTACTTGGTGACACATTGATACTATTTCCTGTCTCACCTGTACTCCATGATACTGTCCCGCCACTTGTGCTTGCAGATAATACTATGGATTCGCCTTCACAGACTGTCTCATCACTCCCCAAATCAATGCTGGGTGTTGGTAAGACTGCAACAGCAATTGCAGCTGTATTGGTACAACCATTATTAGTAACTGTAGCAGTATAAGTTGTTGTTGCACTTGGGGACACACTGATGCTATTTCCAGTTTCTCCAGTACTCCATGTTACCGTTCCGCCACTTGTACTTGCTGACAATACCACTGATTCGCCTGCACATATCGTCTCATCACTCCCCAAATCAATGCTGGGTGATGGTAAGACTGCAACAGCAATTGTAGCTGTATTGGTACAGCCATTATTCGTGACTGTAGCAGTATAAGTTGTTGTCGTACTCGGTGACACACTGATACTATTTCCTGTCTCTCCTGTACTCCATGTTACTGTTCCACCACTTGTACTTGCTGATAATACTACTGATTCGCCTTCACATATCGTCTCATCACTTCCCAAATCTATACTGGGTAAGGGTAAGACAGTAATCGTCTGTACTTCAGAATCCATACAACTTCCATTAACCCCTGTAAGGGTATATTCCGTAGTGACTGCAGGAGAAACGGTTATTGAACTTCCTGTTTCACCTGTACTCCATGTATACTCTGTTCCTGGTTTTGAAGAATTTGCAGTCAATGTAATCATCTGACCACTACAAATTTCAAAATCATCACCTAAAAACACCTGAAAATTGGAACAACCTTCACATATTTCAATTAAAAAAGGCAAGGATATATCAAAGCAATTGCCTACTAAATTATCTACATTCTCCCCAACGTTCAAATTTGAAATCGGGTCGGAAGTTTCATAATCTAATGCGTAGATGCCATAATTACCAATGCTTTGATTCGAAAAAGAGTTTGTATTACTTATTTCGACTATACTCCCATTTTCGTCAGTCAATACATATACCTGAGTAAAATTTGGGTTTGCATTAACGTTAGAAATATTAAAATCTATAACTTCGTCATCATTCGCATAACATGGAACATAAACCGGATCACAAACAGATATCTCGAATGGTGCAGACAGATTAAAACAATCCGCAGTCAAATCATATACATTTATGCCAGGAGCTAAACTAATATTCGCTGGCAACTTATAGTTGAGTGAATATATTTTATAAAAGCCTTCATTTTGTGCGGCAAAAGACTGGCTGCTACTCCAAGTTACAATTAAATCGTCATCATCAGATAAAATGTAAACTGTTTCATAGTCAATGTTATTGTTCCCTCCAGAAGCATTGAACACTATTATTTCATTGGTCTCAAAATCACATTGAGCGTTAGATTCTAATGAGAAGACAGTGCAAATTATTATTCCCCAGAATGCTATATTTAATTTACCAAAGAAGGTAAAAGCATTTCTAAAGAAAGTGTAAATTTCATTCCCTGTCATGAGGATATTATTAATTGATTAAATAATAAATTAAGAACCATAAAAAAAATATGTATGATTCTAGTTTCCTGATATGACTGGAGCTTGTGCTGCGCATGCTACATCATTGTCAATAATCGTAATTTCTGATAGAGAATCAGTAAAGTTTCCTATAGAAGCATTAAAAAGACTAATTGAAAATGTTTCATTACCTTCTACTTGGGTATCGTCGACAACGTCAAAACAAATATCTGCAGTAAGGTTTCCTGCATTAATTGTAATTGAAGATGATGTTCCATTGTAGTCAGAAGAGTTAGTAGCACTTCCATTTATAAAAAGATAATCAATTGTAATATCTTCAGTAGTCGTCTCACTTAATGTGACCGTTACACATTGTGAAACTCCCGCATCACTCTCATTCACAGTATCATCTGCAATACTAATGTTTGGAACAGTAATATTACAAGCGTCATTGAAACAAGCTTGGTCACCATCTGAACTGTCCATGTTGTTATGAGTTGCCGCAGATGTAGGATCAACTGTTTGTGTATTTTGTGAAGCTACCCACTCCACAACCTCAACAAAAGCTGTTGCTAGATCATTAGTATAGCCATCTTTAGCCCAAACAATTTCTAAGCATTCTCCTGGAGAATCAATTACTGCTTGATCTACCACAAAACAGATATTAGATGTTGTAACCCAAGTTCCGTTTGAAGGAATCGTAATACCACTTCCGTTATCTACATCATTAAGATCTATAGTGAAATTCAAAAAACCTAGTGTACTTTCAAAACCAAGGTTGTTGGAAAATCCTGATGCATCACTTGGCCCTATATCTTGAATTACCGTATAATCGGTAAAAGCAGGCGAAGGTAAACTTGACGATCCACTAATGTAGTTTGCTTTTGAGTTATCATAGTAAATTCTATAATTCTGTCCTCCAAGAACAAAAGCTGTTGAAGAAACAGAACTTACTTGAATATCATAACATGCAACTCCTGTTTCACAATTAATGTCTGTAAGGTTAAATCTAACATCGAATTGATTTTGCGCGTATGTGCTTAAAAATCCTACTAATCCGATTATTATAAAAATATATTTTTTCATTTTAATGAATATTTCAGTTTAATCAAGGCAGATTAGAAAATCTGCCTTGATTTAAACAATTAATTAATTACGATTTTATCGAGGTACGTCACTGAACTTACCATTATTCTCAAGCCATAAATTCTTATCCTGAACATTCACATCTCCATTGAGATCAAAGTCGTAGAAATAGAAACTTGAATTGTTTCCGTTCTCATTTAGCCATTCACTCTTGTCTTTCACATTGATATCTGTGTCCGAAGATCCTGAATCAGTTTGTTCTCCATTTCCTGCAAACATCACGAAATCAGAACCAATTTGTTTTTGACCGAATCCGAATAAAGAAGTGTAAGACTGTTGAGTTCTGAAGTCATAGCTAATCTCCCCAGTGATTATAGGTAGTTTGACATGAGACATCACTATCAAGTGATTTCTGTGCTCAATAACGATGTAGTACGTTTCATTCAAGTCTAAATCACAACATTCAAATCCATCTACAAATGAAATATCACCGTTGCTGTGTAATAATGCTGCTCTAGTACATACAGTCGTAAGGTCACTTACATCAGTTCTCAGACTTACCAAAACCCAATCAGTTACATCAGAAGGATATCCAGCAAACCCATCACCTTGTATATCTGCGTCAAGTAAATCACCTTCAGCACCATTATATGCCCATGGCAATTCAAAGTAAGGCTGACCAGCAGGTGTAGCAGTTCCAAAGAAAGTAGTTGGATCTTGACCTGGCAAATATCCCAGATCATTCAATTTAGTTGTCATAACTCCATTACTTCCATTATCTAAGTAAGGTCCTTCTAAGTAAACTCCAGTATTAATTGTAAAGCATGTAAAATCATCTACTGAGAAAGTCACAATTGCAGTCTCACAAATAAATGAGCCACTTTCATCATTGCACACGAGATACTCTATTGTAACATCCGTTCCAGATTCCACGGCTAAAGGAGTATAATTTAATGTACCATCTGTTGGATCAAGTACTATTGTTCCTCCAGCTGTACCATTTCCAGTATTTACTAGAGTTGTGGTACCTGCGTTATTTGAATCATTGTTTGGCAAATAATCATCGTTGGCCAAAACGTTTACAGTCGTTAAGACATCCGCAGGACCATTAGCAACATCATCTACAGCTGTAGTTGTAATAGGGTTCGGATCAGTATCATTTGGATTTCCATCACCATCACAATCCGTAGCAATCCATTCAGCACTTGGTGCAACCGTTACATCATCCGGATTGAAACTACAAAGATCGTTTGGATCAGTCTCTCCTCCATCTACTTGTCCGTCATCATCTGTATCCTCTGTTCCATCTACTACTCCATCTCCATCTGTATCTGGATTTAGAGGATCAGTCGTTGTACTTGGATCACTATCTGGAATAAAGACTGCAACTTCTGTATCTGGAGTACCACTGATTACTCCTTGCTCTGTTCCATCCTGTACTCCATCATTATCTGTATCTG
>CAYTVR010000101.1:0-22916 GCA_964441245.1 uncultured Saprospiraceae bacterium
TTGGACAAAAAGGTCAGTTCGTAAGCATTTTTGGAGTTTTTAAACAACTTCTATATAGAAATTCTGGTTCTTTGACAAATTCTGTATGTACGCATTTAGGTGAATAGATTTTTAAAATTGAAGTTCTTCCGATAGCTATCGGAACCCTTGGTCGCTTTATCATCTCACTTTATGAATATCCATAGCATTTGTCGAAGAAGGGAAATTCTTACACCAATATACGATATTACAAAAAATAGTGCTTTTGACAAAATTACACATTGAGTACTTTTTAAGCTAAGTTTTATCGCATTTTGAAAAAGAAATTTTTAATGGCTGATTGACTGAATTTTGAATAGCCCTAAATCGCGCTAATTCCTATTCGAAGACTATTCAAAAATCAAGCATTCTCTCATTGAAAAAATATCATTTTGATATGAATAGGTATCATTTGATAAGCTATAGTATAGTATTTTCAATAAACTACAATTTTGCGTAAGCAGTCATTTTAGAACAACTTTTATACAAAAAAATTAAGAAAGCCGTTAGAATTATTATGTACAGATATTTACTACGATATTTTGGGATTCTATTTATCATATTACATACTTGTTGGAATGCCCAAGCTCAACCTCAAAATATTACATGGTGTTATGCGATTGATAGTTTAAAAAGTGAAGAGGTTATAAGCACTGTATTTGATAAAGAAGGGAATATATATGTGGCCATCAATTATCAAAGACGGAAGTACGAAGGAGCATGGAAGTCAGTAATTGGTCGCCGGAAAAACTATCAAAGTTTATTGCTGAAATTCGATACGCTTGGACAATTGTTATGGCAACAAAATATTAGGAGTAATCTAGATGTGCGGATGACTGCTTTGGCAATAGCTCCAAACGGTGATGTATTAGTGACTGGGACTGGTGATGGTCAAATAGACTTTTCCGGTACCCTTTTAGACATACCTTTCCATCTATCAGATGTTCATTATGGCGGCTTATTTATTGCAAGACTTGATAAAAAAGGAGCTTACCAATGGGTCCAATCTTGGGAGAGTGAATTATGGGCAACCGCATTGACCATTGCGGTTAGTCAAAAAGATGATATTTATTTAGGCTATTTACATAAAGGCAATTTGAAAAATAAAGGACAGCTTGTTGAAAAGTACATAGAACAACGGAATCCGTTTAGGCAACTAGTACTAGCCAAACTCGATAATAAAGGTGTCAAAATAGAAAGTCATGTGTTAAGTCAAGATCGTAGTGGTTATGATAATTTACTTACGATTAAGTTTGACAAAAATAACAATATGATACTCTATGGCAGGTATGAAAACAATTTGTCTCTGCTTTACACAGAGCCTATCCATAACGATAATCGAATGATTGGATTGAATAGTTATATTGCTAAATATGGTCAAAATGATTCTTTACTTTGGATGAAAGAAATAGGCGGTATACACGAGCAATTCATTAATGATATTGCAATTGCGCCCGATCAATCTATTTATATAACAGGGGTTTATAATAGAGAATGTATATTGACTGATCGTAGAATTGCTTATTCCAACAGTATGTATGATAAAGATTCAGAAATCAAATTTGGGAGTAATTATTTTTTCTACCATCTACTATCTGATGGATCGATTGACTTTGCGAAATATAAATATCATACCACACTTTCAAGTTTTATTTTTCGTCCTAAAGCTATTGCGGTTGATGGGCAAGCGCGTGTTCATCAGGTAGGTCTGTATAGTGGGAAAGTCGAGATAGAAGGGAAACAATTAGAATCTAGTTGGTATCAGACACAACCCTTTTATGCACTTTGGCAAGAGGGACAACTGTTAGAATTAAATGAATTAAGTGATGCACCCTTTGGACAATTCACTGCTGATAACTTCAATATCAATGATCACCATTTTGTTGGTAGTGCTTGCTACGATTACAAAGATACATACATAAATATCGACGGTCAAAAAGTATTCTTGCCAGAGCCTAATGGATGGCCAGTCAGTTTTATATATGGTGGATCTTTCTCTGCCCGTATTAACAATACGATCGTTTCAGATTTGGATAGCTCAGTAACGACTTCTTTTAATCAAGTAATGGTACAAGATACATTTATGAACCTTACACCTCTCGTAAACAATACATTTAGTGAAGATTCCACGAGTACATGGTCCACAGAGTTTGATGTTATCTTATTTCCTAACCCAGCGAGTAAGCAAGTAAATCTTCAATTCAATAAAAAATTAGATGCTATACGATTGGGGGTGTTTTCAAATTTAGGTCAACTGCTTTTTGTCCAACAATTAAACAGTATCGCTAAAAACAGTATACTATCTTTAGATATAAATCAGTTACCTGCTGGTATTTATTATCTTAAGGTTTCTGATAATGCACAGCAAAAAGTATTTCCTTTCGTAAAACAATAAGGATCAATTAAAGTGACTACTTTCCGCCAACTCTTACTTATTGTAGTTAATAAGTGGCTAAAATTGAGCTGAGGAATTCTAAATTTATCTTAGTTGAATTACCTTATACAAGTAGGTTTGTGTAGCCGTTTTTAGTTTACACAAATAAACGCTAGAATTCTCTTGGGCTTTGAATTGGTATTGGTGAGTTCCGGATTTTAAAAGTTCATTTTCATGAAAAAGGGTGACGGATTCTCCTTTTAGATTGCATATGTCTAAAGATACGATTTGTTCTTTCTCCAAATTTAATTGCAAATAGGTGACCTGATTGAATGGATTTGGAAATACTTCTAATAAGGGAATATTTCCAGCATCTTCATCTTTGTTAATTTGAATAAATACGGGGCTTCCACTTAAATGAATCGTATTAGAAGCTAGATGAGTTAATTTTTTGGAAAGACTGTAATCCCAATTTTGAATGTCCATTGAGTGCGTATGGAAAGAGTAGGGGAAGGTATAAAACTCAGAAGCCGTTTCACTTTGATCTGATGAGGTAACAGCCCAAAGTACATAAACATGGTTTTGAGTTTTAGGATGAAAAAAAGCTGCTCCGTTTATTTTTTTTGATAATTGTAATTCTCTTGTTTGAACAAAATCAACTTGGTAGCCATTCAGCAAATCTGCGGTTGTTTTGTAAGCAATAGCTAAACTATTTGGACTCGCTGGTGAGGTATTTAAATTTTGATAAAGCCCCATGAAATCAAATTCATTGGTCGCATTTTCTTGTTTTTTATTATCGGCTAAATCATAGACATAACATTGTTTGACTTTTTCTTTTTGTATTTCAACTAAGGTTTTAATCAAGAAATTTCGCTGTGCTTCTTCACTACCAATGTATTGACCATAGGCCTTTCGGGGAATATTACATTCGGTAATGATAAAATGCTTTTGAGGATATTGAAAACCGTATTGATATTTTTTTAAAACGTTTTCAAAATCGCGCTTTCGCTGAATGACTCCCTTGACGGCTTTATCCGAATTTCTATGATAAGTGATGCGATCATTTTTTGTATTTCTAGATTCTAAACTACCATCAATATGCGGATAAGTATGAAAACTCATGACATCAAAATAAGCACCACCCAGTTGTGGATAAGATTCATCTTTACTTCCATCTTTAGGATTGTCGGTATTTCTCAGGACAGCATCTAAAAAAGAAGGATAACCTAATCCGCCGAGCGCAACAAAGGATTCTGGATCTAAGGTTTTGATGACTTCATAACTGATGCGAAGCATGCGGACATAATGAAAAACAGGAGTATGTAATTTGTAATCACAAGGGTCAGGATTGTTGGTCCACCAATTATTGGGAAGAGTTTTTGATTTCCAAGCATTAGCTGAATAATCAAAATCAGGTTCATTCCAAATTTCCCAAAAGGTCACATAATCTTTGTATCGACTCACCATTTTATAGAGATACAAGGCATAATAATTTTCATCATTGATGGGCGTACCATTGGCACCATCATCCCAAATATCTGTGTATAAATTAGCAAAAAGTGGAGAGGATTTACCTGGACAATAAATCCTTGGATCGCGATGCTCTTCTGATGGGAAACCAATAAATGCTACATTGTTTTTAGCGCCTAATTCCTGATAATATTGAAAGGTGGATAAGCGAAAATCATAACCATTTTTTTCTAAAAAATGCTCGAATAGGGCAGGACGCAAACAGGTTACTCCCGCTCCTGCGATCCCTTTTTTTGAATTCCCAATTGCAATGTCAGCTAGATCTTCATCTGACCATCCTGGAAAATATCCCATATTTGAACCATAACCAAATGGCTCTATAAAGTCAGGGATCTTATCATTGGCGGTATAACTTACCTGGCTTTGCAGATTTACAAAACACAAAAGAACCAAGCAGCATTGCAGAACATATTTGCTTAACATTTTTAAATAAAGTGGATGTCAATACTTTCAGTTAAGAACAAAAAATGCGCTAAACATCAAGTTAATTAAATGATAGTACAAGGGAAAACTAAGATCTAACCCAACAACAAAATGCAGCAATGACTGATCTGGATAAATCGTATAAGCGCTAAAAACAAATGGGGTAAATTACTAGACTCCCTTATTGGACGGAAACAATGGAGCGATTAACGATGGGGGACAGGAATTGAATTTTACAACTCTAGAAACAAATTCTAAACTATTGAATATAGCCTAAAATTTGTTGTTGAAAAGCTCCTCTTCAAAGATAAGAGAAAAAATGTTTTCCCTAAGGAAAACAGAAAATTATTTATACATTTTATTATAATCCTTGATGCTTTGTTCTACAATTTGTAAAGCAATAAATTTTGATTGAAAATCTTCGATGACGACTGTTTTGTTCTCCAATTTCTTATAATCTTCGAAAAACGTTCGCAATTCACGTAAATAGTGATCTGGTAATTCGCTGATATCATTGATGTGACTCACACTCATATCTCCTTCTGCTACCGCAATAATTTTATCATCTGCTTCTCCATTGTCTACCATTCTCATTACACCAATGACTCTTGATGGAACAATACAAAAAGGAACAATCTCGATTTGAGATAAAACTAGGATATCCAAAGGATCCTTGTCATCGCAATAAGTTTGCGGAATAAAACCATAGTTGGCTGGATAGTAAACAGAAGAATATAGCACTCGATCCATCATTAACATTCCCGTTTCTTTATCCAATTCGTACTTTGCACGAGAGTTTTTTGGAATTTCAACGATTCCAGTGACGTATTCCGGAGTCAATCTACCTGTTGCAACTGCATGCCACGGATTCTCCATTTTTTTAATAATTTGCTTTTGTTCTACCAAAGTCATCTCTTCTTATTTTTTATTATTAATGGTACAAAGGTTTAAATAACTTGGGTAAGAAGCAAGTTTAAGATGAATATAATTGAAGTTAATGTATAATTTACACTTTCTATGCTAGAAAACGTTTAAAAAAGAGAGAAAAGGTTTTGGTGATTGAAGAAGTGAGCGTGCGGTGGTTTTTTTACTTTTTATTTTAATAAGATCAATAAGGCGCCAAGTGCCGTCAAAATGAGAATCATTTGCCGATACAAATCATCTTTAATTTTTTTGACTAAAAAGATACCGCAACAAATACCGATAAAAACGGATGGAATCAATCGAAGATTGACGGCAATAGTGGCGGGGGTAATGGTTTCCCAAACGAAAATATGGAAAGGTATTTTAAAAATGTTGATAATGAAAAATAACCAAGCAGCGGTGCCAATAAAAGTATTTTTGGGCAAACGCATGGCTAGGAAAAATAGATTAGAAAAAGCACCAGCCAAGTTACCAATCATTGTCGTAAAACCTGCAGCCAAACCCATGATGCCTGCAAACCACCATTGTTCGGGAACCGTTTTATCTTTTTTTCGATCCCACCAATACATCATGATCACACTTCCTAGAATGATGACGGCCATCCCTTGTTTGAAAAGTGCCTCAGGAAGATCTTTACCTGCATAGGTTCCTACGATGACCCCAATCATCATCCAAGGAAGGAGTCGTTTGAGATATTTCCATTCGGTGTATCGATTATAATAAATTACTGCAAAAATATCTCCTACAATAAGAAGGGGCAAAATAATGCCTGTGGAAGCTTTGCCTCCAAATGCCAAGGCCGAAAGCGTCACAAAGAGCAAGGAAATTCCTTTGATTCCTGATTTAGAAATACCAACAATAAATGCAGCAGCCAAAGCTAGTCCCCAATTGAACCAGGAGAGTTGAAAGGCATCGGTTAGTTCTATAAATTGCATTTTAGTTTTAAATTTGGAGTTAAAATTTTGAATAACTGAATAGATAATAATTGAATTTTGAATGAATGAATAATTGAATGGCCTTCTAACGCGAATCCCCACGAAAGAAGGCCATTCAAAATTAAATTATTCCATCATTCATTCATTCATTCATTCCCCCACGCAAGCGGGCCATTCAAAATTCAATTATTCTAGCATTCAATCATTCCTTCCTCGCAACCACGAGTTTGGTCATTTGTCGACCTTCGATTTGTACAAAATAAACACCAGATTCGTAGTCCGATACATCCAAATATTTTCGACCACCTGTGGCGATAAAACTTTCCATTTTGCGTCCAAGTAAATCAAAAATTTCTACTTCAGCATACAAACCACCTTCCCATTCGATCGTTAAGTTTTGATTCGCAGGATTGGGGTATATTTTTAAAAAATAATCATCCATGATATCAGAAGTGGGTAGCAATTGATCACAAAAAAATTGATTGGGTTCTAACTCAATCCAACCCTGTGAGTTGAGGTCTCTTCCCTCAAAAGCACTGTAATTTGTTGGGTAACGTTTGAGTCGAAAAGTCAAGTTGTTATTGATGCTTAGGCTATCACCTTGTGTGGCTCGATTAGGACCATTCGTTGGCGTTTTGTATTCCCAAACAACTTCATCGTTAGGAGTGATTTCAAAATTATAACCAAAGCGACCAGAGCAAATTAAGGTATTGCCATTGGGCAATAACTGAACGCTGGAAAGTCCAGAAGAAAAGAGTTGTGTAGGCTCTGGATGACCAATAGTCAAATCATATGAAGTAGGACCCCAGACCCCATCATCCATTGGATAAGACCAACTGTACATGTCCCACATCGGATCGATGACATTAACGGTCGAAAAATCTTCTCCAACTCGATTATTAAAAAAAGATATTTTTTTATAATGAACATGATTACTGGGTAAGAAATCATAGAGGAAGTGGGCATCATGAGAGAAAAAATTAAGTTGATCATTTACGCTACCTTTTTTATAGGCTAATGGATTTCCCCAGCGATACATCAAGTTGCCACCTCTAAAACTCAATCCACCTGCGTTGGAAGCGGCCTCTTCCGTTGTCGTGGTATGATCGATAATCCACACTTCATCAAAGTGAGGCACACTCAATAAAATTTGTCTTCTTTCTTCGTTGTAATCAATGGCATTGGCATGTAGCCAATCAGGGTTGGTTTCATTGATTTGGTAATTGATGTCGATTAATTCAGGATGATCAGAAACGACACCAAAGTTAGCTTTAGAAGCATCAAAATCTTGGATCAAATGATCCCAAGCATGCCATTCCCAAACAATATCTCCGGTGCTTAAATCCAATTCAATTATATAATCTGGCCATAGACCATTGGCAGAAACCAAAGCTGGATTTCGTCCTGCATCGAGGGCTTCTTGTTCTGTTTTAGCTTCCCATACGATCGCTAAAATATTTCCATTATCCAAAGGTTCTATATCGTGATGTAACCGTTGGTTTTCATCATTTAAAGTAAAAGTAGAAATCAAATTATTCTCCCAATCTCTTAGCTCAATAGTTGCCCCACCGCCACCAGCCCAGATCGGATCATCGAGAATGTTGCTGGATCTTTTGGTTTTTACCAAGTTGCCATTGTCCAATAAATACGCGGTATTTCCTGGACGGAAATCAGTATCATCGGTCCATTGATGAACAATTTCACCACAGTTATCTAAAAGAAAAACAGTAGATTGATTGTGTGGATAAAGCAGGTTATATCCATCAAAAGTTTTGGATGGTTGATAAGAAAGTAAACCAACCGTATTTTGAGCGAAAGCGAAATGATTAAGTAAAAAGAATACTATAAACCAAGCAAATGTTTGTCGATACATGTGTTTCGATATTAGCGATATTGGATAAAATAAGGAGCACAATAATAACTGCAAAATTAGGGATTTAAATTGACTTAGTACGATAATAAGTGTGCTATTGCCAAGAAATCGACACAATTTTAGTAAGGTGGGAGGAGGAAGATATGAGTTGTGAATACAGAGAAGAGTCAAGAGTCTCTGGTCGATTAAATCTTGGGCTTCGGACTCCTATTCTCAAAACCCTTTTCTAAAATTTTTCGAAGAATTTTGAGTAAACAAAATAACCAATAATCAGCCTTTAATGGAAACAGCTGTAAACATCCTTATCAATTGAGATTGAATATTGATTTAATGGATATTGAATATTATTTCGAAATCCTATTCCTTTAATCCTTTATCCATCAGTTGTAAATCCTCACCTTTGTTGATGAACATGGCGGGAGCATTGCTAAAAGAAGAGACCGTGCCGCGGACACAAATTTGTTGTCCCATCAATTCTTTTTCTGGATCGTAGGAAAAGTTAATGATGTTTTCTTTTTTAATGAAAATGGTGAAAAGTTGATTCGGATAGTGTTGATCTAAATTGATTAAAATATTGCCTTTTCGACTCGCACGAGCGCTCACAACGGTACCACAAATATGGACTGTTTTAGAATTGCCAATGTATTGTTTGGCTTGAATGGTATTGAAATGATTGGCTGGGAGAGAAGGAGGAAAAATAGGTTCAATGTCAGATTGTTGTTGTTCAGGTAACCAAGATTTAAATTCGGTCATGGCCTCCAATTCGTTTTCGATATCATCGGGAAGGTTGGTGAAAAAATCAAGCCCAGTTTCTTCTTCCACTTTATCAATAGAAATGGCAAAAGAGGAAATAGGATAATTAATCGATTTATTGGGCATGATAAAACCAACCGCTTTTTTGTTTTTTAAATCAATGACGACTTTGAAATATAATTTTGGAATAGTTACTTTATTGATACTTCGTTCGACGACTGGCAGACCATCTTTTAAAATAGGACCGGTAACAACATACAATTGTGTATTAGGATTTCTGAAAAGATAGCCTCTTAAACTACCTTCTAACTCTGCCCATTTTCCTCGATTAAATTCTGCAACTTGCGGAGACATATTGGAATACAAATAAGATTCTGACATCGCTTTTTGAGACCAACGGAAATCTGCGGATGGCGCCAAGTGTCCTCGGTCCCAACCAAAACCATCGTATTCATACTCGCCATCTGCTTTTTTCTTTTTCAGAAAATAATCTTCTTCGACAGCTGTGCCAGTGCTTATTTTTTTATCGACTCTAAAATCATTGGTACGACCTAAATTGCTAGTGATGATATCCGGTGTAATGATGTGAGCGACCCATTGAGCTTGTTCGTGTTTTTCAGAATATACCAATGACATAGCGCTGTGCTCGATAAGCGTTTCACCTTCTTTTAGAGCGGGTAAACCATTTTGATGTAAATCAACTTGTATTTGTTCTAATTTAATGCTTTCCAATTGAGCAAGGAGTTCTTTTTCTTGAGCTTGCAACTCAGTAAGTTGCGTTTCTAAACTTTGTCTACGCTCTTTGATGTCTTGTCCAATAGCGGAAATGCAATAAAAATGGATAGTGAAAAGTAGGAGTAGATATTTCATGAGTCTTTTTTGATATTGAATCAACTTTAAAAGTTGCGTATATTTTTATACACTTAAAGCTTTATGGGACCACTCGTTAATTAGTGTTAGCATAAAGTAAGTAGGAAAAAATAGAGATTGATTTGATTACTTTGAGGTGTAGTGTGCTTGCTTTGAACGATTTGCAACAGAAATTGATTGATCAACTTTTCCTAAAAAAACGACTTTTTTTGAATATTTATGCATTTTTTGATGTTAAACTTCGTTTTTAGGATCATGTGAATAATAACTTAAAACAAAGGTGAAGAATTATTTTTTCTTTAATCGAGGCAAAAAACGTAGGTATCCTTGTGGATAACGAGGCTTTTTAACGACGAGTAAAGGAAAAAGAAAATTCAAACTGTTATAAGTTATTGTTTTCATGATCCTTAATCAATTAAATTTTGGTTAACTATATCGAGATTAATTTGTGATAAAAATCCTTTTTATAAGTATACTGGCGGACAGATTCAAAAGCGCTTCATTTTGGTTGCTACTTTTTTTTCTATTTTACAAGAGTAAAACCATTTTATTTAGAAACATTCCAAACACCCAAAGGAAAATGAATATTGAAAAAATTATTTATTGGATCGCTACGGCTATCATGTGTGGAATTTTTATGTTTTCAGCAGGAATGTATTTTACAAAATATGAAATGGTTTCTGGCTTTTTTGAAATGCTCACTTTCCCAACTTGGTTAATTTATCCTTTAGCTGTAGCTAAAATTTTAGGCGTCATCGCGGTGCTAAGCAGGCAATCGAATTTGTTAAAAGAATGGGCTTATGCTGGTTTCTTTTTTGATGCAGTATTGGCTACTGCTGCTCATTATGATGCAGGACATGGAGTGATTGGTTTGTCCTTACTCGCTTTGGTAGCAGTGATCGTTTCTCGATTTTTTGATAGTAGAGTTTTTGCATCAACCAAATAGAAATTCTTTTGTTATAAAATAATTAAATCTAAAATTAACCTTCTTCGACAAATTCTATATATGCTCTTAGCAAGATTTGTCTAAGAACAAAAATTAATAAATATGGATCAACCAACAATCGCGGACAAAAGTCCAAAACCAGTAGAATTAGAAGCCGGAAAAAGATACTCTTGGTGCTCTTGCGGTGAATCAAAGAACCAACCATTTTGCGATGGTGCGCATAAAGGAACTTCTTTTAAACCAGTTTCCTTTGTAGCTGAAGAAACGAAGACGGCTTATATGTGTATGTGTAAACATTCTGCTACGCCGCAGTTTTGTGATGGTAAGCATAAAAGTTTATAAATGAAGTAGGTTTTGAGCTTAAGCGAAAAGTCAGAAGTTGTCATCATTTTCTGACTTTTTTTTGCTCTTATGTTAGTTGTTTGGTAAAATGATTAATTTTATCTAATCAACTATTGCTGAATTTGTAGCAAAACGAAAAACCTAAACAATGTCAAACAACAGTATATCGAATTGGTCTGCCACCGTAGCCCTTGCGGGATTTCTATTTGGATTTGATACCGTTGTGATCTCCGGAGCAAATCTGCCAATCAAAGAACTTTGGAACACTACACCACTTTTTCATGGCACTTTTATTATGTCTATGGCCCTTTGGGGAACGGTGATCGGCGCGCTCTTTGGCGGAATACCTTGTGATAAATTTGGTCGTAAAAAAACTTTGTTTTGGATTGGAGTATTATATGCACTCTCTGCGCTCGGCTCAGCCTTTGCTGGGGATCCATATAGTTTTTCATTCTTTAGATTTATAGGTGGAGTAGGAGTGGGCGCTTCCTCAGTTGCGGCACCGACCTATCTGTCTGAGATTGCTCCTGCGGATAAAAGAGGAGGATTAGTTGCCCGATATCAATTCATGATTGTGTTTGGAATTTTCGTTGCTTTTTTTAGTAATTATTTGTTGAAAGGAGTTGGAGGAGATATTGATTGGCGATTAATGTTGGGGGTAGAATCGATACCTGCGATCATTTATTGTTTGATGGTTTTGCGCATACCTAATAGTCCAAGGTGGTTGGTTTTGTACAAAGGCGATGAATCGACGGCAAGTCATATTCTTTCGAAAATGGGTATTGAAAATATTGCTCAATCTATTGCAGATATCAAAGCATCGGTTACTAAAACGAACTCAACGGGATTCTGGAAAAAACGCTATTCTTTTCCGATTATCTTAGCTTTTTTGCTCGCTTTTTTTAATCAATTGTCGGGTATCAATTTCATTTTATACTATGCACCGGAGATTTTAGAACTAGCAGGATTGGCCAGTAAAGAATCTTTATTTAGTTCCATTTCTATCGGTTTAGTGAACTTGATTTTTACGATGCTAGGCATGTATTTGATTGATCGATCTGGTCGAAAACAGTTAATGTTGATCGGATCGATTGGCTATATTATAAGTTTGGGAATGGTTGCTTTTGCCTTTAAGACAGGAGCTAGTTCTGTGTTTTTGATGATCTTTATTTTGGTTTTTATTGCTTCGCATGCGATTGGGCAAGGAGCAGTCATTTGGGTTTTTATTTCAGAAATATTTCCGACGAAAGTCCGGGCATTAGGTCAGTCTTTCGGATCTAGTGTACATTGGGTATTTGCCGCTTTGATTACTTTGATCACCCCCATTTTTATTGATAAAGACAATGGAATATTTAATGACAATCCCTGGCCAGTCTTTGCTTTTTTTGCTGGTTTTATGGTCTTACAATTATTATTCGTTTTATTCATGATGCCCGAGACGAAGGGAAAAAGTTTAGAACAATTAGAAGCAGAATTGTGTAATGATTAAACCTGCTTAGTTTTCAATATATCTTATCATGTCTCCATCGAGTTGTTTGCGGATATTGAACGATTTTACACGACGGAAATCATTGTAAATAGATAAGATGCAATGGTAATGAAAGAAAGCGTATTACTTTGAAAAGTATCTGGGAATGACCGGGTAAAATTAGTTTGAGCTATAAATCGTGTTGTTTTTACAATAAGTTGTTGTTAAAGCTAAAAAGTCGATGTTATTTTTTAGCTTTGCATTTAATTCAAAATCTATCATCGTTTTCATTTAAGAGTATCGTTTAAGATTTATGAGAACTGATAATTAGGAGTTTAAGGTTTTGACGAAGTATCGAAATTGTTGCCTAGCGAGCTAGGTGACTATTTTGATAAGAAGGCAAGCTCCTAAAATATTGGTTATCAGGAAGCAAAAATTTAAACATGCTCTAAAGATCATATTCATTTAGTAAGATGAAACAAGCACTTATTGAACAATTTAGAACGAATTATAACATGGAACCTTTAGTGGTTCGAGCACCAGGCAGAATCAATATTATTGGTGAACATACAGATTACAATAATGGATTTGTGTTGCCTTGTGCTGTTGATAAATCGATTTATTTCGCTATGGCGAAAACGGAAGGACAATCACTCATCAATATTCGATCCTTTAATTATTCGGATGGAATTACTTTTGATCCTACCACTGGAGGCATTCTTAATAAACATGGTTGGGCCAATTATATAAAAGCAATTACAGATATTTTATTAGAGCAAAATATTTCAATTCCTGGTATCAATTGTATTTTTGGTGGAGATATTCCAATCGGTGCAGGCATGTCCTCTTCAGCTGCCTTGTGTTGTGGCTTCTTATTTGGCCTTTCGGAAATGTTAGATTTGGATTTAGATCGAAAAGATATCGCTTTGATTGCTCAGCAAGCAGAACATCGAATAGGTTTGAATTGTGGACTATTGGATCAATATGCCGTTTTATTTAGTAAGGAGGATAAGTCGATGTTTTTGGATTGTGAAGATTTGACTTTTGATTATTGTCCAACAGAATTAGGCACCTATCAATTTATTTTAGTCAACTCCAAGATTGAACATCAACTAGCTGTAGATTCCGAATATAACAAGCGTCGTGAATCTTGTGAAAGGGTAGTGGCGGCGGCCAATGATTCCGCAGTCAAATCATTGAGAGATTTGTCCATGCCGGATTTATTGAATTTGAAAGATCAAGTTGACCTCATCGACTTTAAAAGAGCGACTTATGTTATCGAGGAAAATGCTAGAGTCTTAAAAGCGATTGATGCACTCAAGAATGGCGAAGTTCTAGTCTTAGGTGAACTGCTTTTTGAAGCCCATACTGGACTGAGTAAAGAATATGAAGTCAGTACAAAAGATGTAGATGAATTAGTGAAAATCGCCCGCAAATCTCCAGACATTATTGGTGCCAGACAAATGGGAGGTGGTTTTGGTGGTTGTACAATTAATTTGGTTCGGAAATCTAAATTAGCAGAAGTTAAAGAAATGATTTTGAAAGAATATAAAGCGGCGACTGGGATTACTGGTGAAGTTTATGAAGTAGAATTAGTCAACGGTGTTGCGTTGGATTCATAAAATGATGGAAGTAGTTGCGTAGGTAAGTCGTTCACGAAATTAATTAGATGAAAAACCAACATGAATCATCCTGAGTTTTTTAACTTATTTTATCAACGATTTCATCCATTATTCCATTACTTGTTTGGCTTTAAAATTCGTAATAGAATACGGATTTAGCGGATTTAGCGGATTACGCAGATCGCGCAGATTTTCTCGGCTAATGCGCCCTTCGATGGTGGGCAAATCTACTTAATCTGTATAATCCGCACAATCTGCGTTCCATTTTTACAGATGAAAGATCGCCATATTGTAAATATTTTAGTTATTTCTAAAATCAGGGATGACTCACGTTTCTTTTATAAAAGACTATTCTTCCTCTCTACCATTTTTTGATCAATCCTAGTTTTAATCCTATACTCTGATAAGAAATTTGATAATCAGTTGTTTGAATGCGCGCATTCAAATCTGTGCGATATTGAATAGAAGATGAAAGATGTAAACCTTCAGTTAAACGCCATTGTAAACCACCTTCTACTTGTAGATTGAATAGATGCTTAGTAAATTCTTTACTTGATTGTGCATCACTCAATTCGATGATCTGATTTTCTTCGCCCATCGTTTTTCCACTATACCTTTGCCAAGGAAAATAAGCCAGATGTGTCGTTCCGAATATCGAAAATATTCCCCAATTTTTTTCTGCTTTTACCCCAAGAGAAAAACCAATATTATCAAGATGATTGTATTGTTGAACCATTCGCGTTTGAGTGATGGTTTCCGTAAGGGTACCCGGAAAATAGTCGATTTTGTCAGGAGTGTAAACGAAAAAAGTAGCCGAGTCAGAAGCAATTGAATTGGTACTCACTTTGGTTTCATTTAATTTGAGCTTATCCGTAATTCGTTGATAGTGAATTCCAGCACTAGCTGACCAGTTTTTAGAAATTCTGTGGTAATATTTTAGATCTAACCCCGCAGTATAAAGTGTAGTTTCATATTGATTTTTTGTTGCTAAGAATTGATTGCCTTCGACTGTTTTGTTTTTTCCCTTGCTCCAAGATTTACCTGCGTAAAAAGATAGTTCTATCGCTCTACTGCCTAAAGGATTCGGCAATTGATTCGGCGTGATCTTAATATCAGATAAGGGGAGTTGTTTTTCCAAATCATTGGTCAATAAAGAACTGGATAAAGTCGGTAATAAAATACTTTGTTCAGTAACTTTTTGTTGAATAGATGTTGGCCTTTCAACGTTTTTTGTTGCTTGTTTTTTAATGATTGATTGAGACTCAGAACGGAGTTTCCCGATTGAAGGATTCACCTTTTTCGTAGAAACGGGAAAGTCCAAATAGTCATTACTCTCGTTTAATTTAGTAGGTGTTTTTTGATTTAAAGATTCCCTTTTATTTTGTTTATTCCTCTCTTTTTGATTCGCGTAATGCTGACCTGACTGTGTGGTGTTTTGCGTTGCTTCTTCTAATTGTCCTAATTGTTCAGTTTTCTTCTTTTCGGTTTTTTCTATTTTCGGTTGATCAGTATTGCTTGTAAGTTGTAATTCTGATACCGGTTTTGGCAGATTAGAAGCTAGATTTTCCACAGTCTCCACAGTCTCCACAGTCTCCACAGTCGCCACAGTCGCCACAGTCGCATCGGTTTTACTGATAGACATTTCTTTCTGGCTATTCCATTGTAAGCCGATAGCTCCAAAGCCTAGCAATAGAGATAAGCCTGTAAAGAAGAACAAGAATAGTAATCCTCTATTTTTCTTTTTCTTAGGAGGCGTTTCTTCTATCTGTTCTTGGATCGATTTCCATAGAGCCTGTTTATCAAAATCAGGTTGGAAAGACTCGATCGGTTTTTTGAAAGGATCATGCTGTTCTTTCATAAACTAATTTTTTTTTAAACGCTTGAATTTTTTTTTGTAAAATGGCTCTAGCTCGTGTAAATTGAGATCGAGAAGTTGAAGCCGTAATTCCTAGTTGTTCTGCAATTTCTTTGTGACTATATCCTTCGATAGCATACATATTAAATACTAATCGATATCCTACTGGTAATTCTTGCACGTGTCGAAAAATTTCTTCGGATGACAACTGATCAAGAACGCCGTTTTTGATGCTAGGTGACAGAGCTGCTGGATCGCTAAAATCTGTATAGGTCCATTTTTGTCTTCTTTGTAATTTGACCAAAGCTAAGTTCACTGCAATTTTTCCCATCCAAGTAATAAGCTTTCCTTTTTCTGGATCAAACTGATGTATTTTTTGAAAAGTTTTTAAATACGTTTCTTGAAAAACATCTTCTGCTAAGCTTTTATCGGAGGTGTATCTCAAACAGATATTCATGATCTTATCCGCAGTCTGAAAATAAAGCACCTCGCGTGCTTTCGCGTCGCCTGATTTGCATTTTGATATGATTGATTTGATTTCCACGAGGTGCTTTTAAGTTTAAATAGGTTGTTTTTATTGCTCTATAATATTGAATGAACCGCTGAAGTCTAATACTGCGTTAGTAGATACATCGTACGCTTCTCCACCTATGATTCCTTCTATGTGATTGTTGTTACTGTCATAAGTAAAGCTTGATGATACGGTGTCTGTAGGCCTTTGATAATGGAGGAAACTACTGGAGGTGATGACAAAGTTTGTCACTGGATAGGTTCCTGTTTCTAATCCTTCTATTTCAAAGAAAACAGCAGTAGTATCGGCTGCGATGTTGACTCCTTCCACTTTCCATTCATCGTTATTTCCTACTTGAGTAAATGCGACCGTAGTAAAATCATAGGTTTGGTTATTGATATTGATACTTATGTTACCCGAATAAGTAGGGGCGGCTTCACCACAATATTCGTAATCGTTTGTAATGACATTGTCGTTTAATGGTAGGCAATCATATTCAACTGGAGGAGAGATATAAAGGCTACTGTTAACTTTAACATCGTAACAATCAGAAGGAATACAGTCCTCTATTTCTAATTCGTAAAAGCCATCAACTATTTGTGCATTATTAATTGCACCATTTTCTAATTTTATAGAGATAAGTCCTGTTGTTAATCCCAGTTGAGTGTTACAATCGGTAACAAAACCGTTGAAAGTATAGACTGGATTCTCTACATAATCAGTCGTGATGGTTCCTAGGTCAATATCTTCCGTTCCCAACGAAAACAAGGTATCTAAAGCTTGTGAATCACCACATTGTCGGAATAAGGATAAGTATCTATTTTCAAATGGCTCCTCTGTAAAAGAAAAATATCCATCTGCATCAACAGCAACATAAGCATCTATTCGAAGGGTAGAGATCTCAAAGAGAACTACAATCGCACCAACGAGTGGTTCTCCATTGGCAAATAAAGCGCGACCACTAACTGTCGCAAGTGAATTTTGTACGTCGGGTAGATCTTCAAGCTCATCTCCTGGTAATTCTTCCAAAGTCGGTAGGATGATATTTTTAGTAGCCACTTCTTGATTTCGAGATACTGTTTTTAAACCACTGTTGACAAAACCTTCGGCAGATGCGTGTAAGTAAGTTTTTGCATCATCTTGAGGTAACTCAAAAGAGTATTGGCCTTGAGCATCCGCTTGAATGAGATGCCATTCATCCTTATGATAATATTGTACTTCCGCATTCGGAATGATTTCACCTTGTAAGTTAGTTGTTTGACCGCTTATTTTAGTAGATGGAAGTTCTTGAGCTTCGCTGACTTCCGTCTCTGTAGTAGTGATATCATAATTTTTTTCACATGCGGAGCATAAAAGAGCTAAAAGAAGAATAATATAAGTTTTTTGAATCGTCATGATTTTAATTTTATAGCTAATGAAATAAAAGGGAACATGTTCATTGCCGTCGACATTAGTTTATATTATTGAGTAGGTCAAAGTGCTGCATGGAAAATAAAAAAAAATAAAAAAAAATAAAAAAAGTTGAAAAAAGATTAAAAACAGCCTTCAGGTGAACAAACTTGATATGATCATGTTACTTTATGTGTGGACTAAATGAATGCTTATGGAACCTTTAATACGTTTATCTATATTTGCCCTGATCGCAGGTTTATTACTTTCCTTTTTACCTTTCAAAGAATACCGATCTTCAATGAATCCAATGATTAAAAATGTTTTAGGAGGAGAACTACAAACTTGTTGTACAGATCCCATGACAGGTTTTTATAGAAATGGTAAGTGTGAAACAGGCGTGGATGATTATGGAACCCATGTCGTCTGTGCAGAAATGACAGATGCCTTTTTAGATTATACCAAATCTCAAGGGAATGACTTGTGCACGGCAAAGCCAGCATATCGATTTCCTGGATTGAAAGCGGGAGATAAATGGTGCCTTTGCGCTGTTCGTTGGCAAGAAGCGTTTGAAGCAGGTTATGCGCCTCCGATCATTTTAGAACGGACACATGAAAAAGCATTGGAATATATTGACTTAGAGGATCTAAAAGCTCATCGGTTGCCATAAAAATTTTAACTACCACAACGTTCCAACAGATGCTAAAACTACTGTCGGTAAACAATCAATTCTAGCACGTTATTATTATTGGCCACTAAGCATCCCGGCCTTTTATTCATGCCAACCTGAATAGGAGTTAAACTTTTCACATCATTATGTAAGAACAAACCACTATACTCTATTTGCAGAGAAGTAGTAAACGTTCCATCACCAACTCCTTTCAAAACAATCCTTTTCCAGCATCATATAAAGGGGGCTCTACTTCAGTTTTTTTTAAATTTCCAGCAAGAATCAAATCCTTTATTCCATCTTTATCGAAGTCTTCCGCAACGATACCATTAACTGGTGTTAATTGTGCTTCTTTAGGTAAATATCAAGCATGGAATAAAGGCTGCATTTAGTTTTCTTAAATGATGTTTTCTTTGAGCAGATTTGTGGTTTTTACGGACGCTTTTATCTTATTTATAGACATATTTGTATGGTTAGAATTGGCCCCAAAATGAAATGGTCATAAGGCTTTAAAGGTAAAGATTATTCTTAGGAAATGTGTAGGAATAAAATAAATATTTTAGTTGTTGCCTTCGCAAAAAATGATTAAGAAATCTTGTCTTTAATGCTAAGATTGTGCTTGGTTTTTTGTTTGAATAGGGAATTAGTGAAGGAGAGGATTTTAGTCAAAATATATATTTTGTTTTTTGCTTTCGCAAAATGAATATGCTTGTCATAAAAAAACGGGTTGCAACATTTTGTTTGTAGAAACAAAGTTACAACCCGTTTTAAAAAGATAAGAAATCAGCAACTGATTCAATTGCTGACCTCTAGTCGGATATTATTTTAATAAAATCATTTTTTTCGTTGCGCTTTCAGTAGCTGTGTTTAATTGATAGTACAATACACCACTAGCTTGTAATTCGCTTCGTTCTAAATTGATTTCATTATAACCTTTTTCAAAATCACCTTTTACGGTTTTTAATACTCGACCTGATACATCGTAAATAGTCAAGTTAGCTTGTGAAGCTTCCGCTAAAGTAAATCCAATTAAAGTCGTAGACTTAAATGGATTGGGTTGATTTTGATACAATTTAAAGGACGCTGTTTCTCCTAAGTTGTCTCCTTGATTGAAGGCTAATGCAAGGTTCATTAAGGATTCACTTTGGCTATAAGCTTCAGAAGTAGTCAACTTAGAATTTAAGCTAATCACTTGGCTCAATTCAACAGTAGTTTTTGCTTTAAAAGTTAAGCTAAAGAGTACCTCGTTGTCTTTAAGGTCTACTCCTTTTTGTGCATTCCAGCTACTAGTAATCACGCCTTCGCGTAAATGAGTTCCAAAATTGTCCGCACTCAAGTTGTTCAATTGACCAGTTTTGAAATCAACAAAATCTAATTGTTCTTGATCAAAATCCAAAGTAAATTGGTAACCTAAAACATTTGCAAAATCCTTGGCTTTAAAGTCAACCGTGTAAGTTTGACCAGCCTCCAATTGTTGATTATCCACTTGGAAAACTAAATCTTCTAAACCTTCGCGCGTATCACTCTGAGCTGCCAACTGATTAGGAATCGCACTTCCATTGACATCTCCAGTTTTGATTCCGATAAAATCTGCTACCACATTTTCAACTAAATTATTGATACTATGGCTAACAGGGAAAGTAGATTCAAATGGATTCGTTGGATCCGCAAATACATAATCAGCTTCTACAAATCTCCAAGAGGTATTGTTTTCAAACTCAGTGTTAATCATTAAGAGTAATTTTCTCAATTCAATCATGTCGAAAGCAGTAATTTCTCCATTGTTATTCACATCCGCAGCAATTAAGCGATACGGGGAATCCAATGTCTCCACTCCTAATACGTGACGACTAATTAGAATTAAATCCATCGTAGAAATACCATTTAACGGATGATCATTTTTACTTGGTGTAAATACATAGTTGTTATCCGTTACTAATTCAAACTCATAGTAACCATCAACAGTCGTATTCACTGCTTCAGCAAAACCAGAACCGGTTACATTTAGATTAACTAAATCAACTAGCTCATTACTTTCCGTTCTTAAATGACCAGATACATTCATTGAGTTTCCTCCGACAGGAGCAACTTTTAAATAAAATTTAGCCGTTGTTTGTGATGCATTTCCACAATTATCAGTTGCGGTAAAAGTTACGTTAGTTGTCGAGATTCCTCCATTCCCACAGTTTTCTGCATTAGGAGAACTTGGAGAATAAGACCAAGTAATGGTATTGTCACAGTTATTGTCAATCTCTACGCTTTGCATCGCACCCTGAGCCCAAGTTTGGTAATCAGCATTCGCAAAAGCACCACAGTTTCTAAAGGCATCTGGAATTTGACCAGTAATAACCGGAGCAGTATTGTCTACTACAATGATCGTAGAAGCACAGCTTGCAGAACGTCCACATGGATCAGTGGCAGTAAAGTTGACTGTTGTTTGACTTCCGCATCCACCCAAGCTATTTGGATTGAAACTATAAGAAACGACCGGATCTAAACCAGGACAAGAAGTTACAAAAATCGCATGTTGCGTATACAAATCAAATGCTGCTATCGCTTCCTCAGCTGTTGCACCACAATCTATTTCACAATCAATAGTAGGACAAATATATTCGAAAGGATCATTCTGAACCGTATAAGTTTGGATATGAGTGGCCATTCGACCACAAACATCTTCTACCGTATATCTGAATTGATATCTTGCACCTGGGCAATTTTCTGTACCAATAACCGGTAATGCTTCCACTGTTTTAGTTGAACCTAATGAGCAATCTGTTTCTGCATTAAAGGCAGCTAATTGAGGCATGGCTTCTGATCCACAAGTAATTGTTTTATCCAATGGAATTTCGGTAATAACTGGACCATTTAAACTTTGATTGAAGGTAAAAGTTTGAATACAAGTAGAAGAATTTCCACAAGCATCTGTAACGGTATAAGTTCGAGTCAAAGTACGATCTGCTGGATTTGAAGAACATAAGTCTAATTGATCACGCCGATCAGGACTATCACTAAATTCTACTGTGAAATCTGTTGTACAATCATCACTTATTGTTCCTCCAAGTGCTATGAATTCTTCTGAAGTACTTGGTACAGGAAGTGGTTCGATTAAACAATCTAAATTATTCATACTTGGGGGGCAAACAATTAATGGTGGAGTAGTATCATCTAAAGAAATAACTTGATCACAAGTTAGATCAACTAATCCATCGCTAACTGTATAAGTTCTGGTAATAGTTGTACCACAAATATCTCCCACTACAACATCTACAGATGTAACTGTGAGTGTAGCCACACAAGAATTATCAATAGTACCTCCTTGAGCGATGAAAGAAGCTTCATCTGTTGCCGCTGCAGGTGCAGTATCAGAGCAAGAAAGGTTAGCATTTGGTGGACAAGTGATGGTACTTATAGGAACTAATGTAATCGTTTGATCACAAGTAAACATGGTGGTTCCATCACTCACTGTATAAGTTCTGGTAATGGTTAAGCCATCTGCACTAGTTACATCTGCTGATGATACTGTAAGTGGAGTACCGCAAGGGTGATCAACGGTTCCTCCTTGAGCGATGAAAGAAGCTTCATCAGTTGCAGCGGCAGGAACTTCACAAGCACCAGTAAGATCTGCTGGGCAAGTAATGCCAGCGAATGGTATAACCGCATCACAGGATTCCCAAGCGAATGTATAACTCTGGTCGACTTCATCCAAGACATTAACTATACGTTTGCCATCCACAACACAATCACCTGTAACGGTTTCAAATAATGCAACTCCTGGCTGTGCGTAGGTAAAGGCAATATTTCTCTCCCCTACACTCACATTGGTCGTCACACAAAAAATGCCTGGTGCTCCTTGCGTTAAACCAAAGATCGGAGGATTTATTCCATCTACAATAACACCTAAACCGTCAAATGGCGGTGTTTGGCAAGTAAGATTTACGCATAACTCTACATCTACAGTAGGTGCAGGTACGCAATCATTTGTACATCCGTCCCAATCGTAAGTAAAATTCTGGTCGGCTTCATCCAAGACATCAATGATACGTTTGCCATCTACAACACAATCACCTGTAACGGTTTCATTAAATACCACTCCTCCTGCCTGTGCATAGGTAAAGGCAATATCATGCTCACCTACTTCCAAATTGGTTGTCACACAAAAAATACCTGGTGCTCCTTCTGATAAACCAAAGATCGGAGGATTTATTCCATCTACAATAACACCTAGACCATCAAATGGCGGTGTTTGGCAATTAAGATTTACGCATAACTCCACATCGACAGTGGCTGCAGCGCAATCATTTGTACATCCGTTCCAAGCGTAAGTGAAATTTTGGGCGGCTGCATTCTGTACATCAATAATACGTTTGCCATCTACAACACAATCACCTGTAACGGTTTCATTAAATACCACTC
>CAYTVR010000102.1:0-22874 GCA_964441245.1 uncultured Saprospiraceae bacterium
TACGGTTTCCCTAGCGGCGGGGTTCAGACAACACCTCCTATCCCTTACGCAAAAAACAGGGATCAACATTGTTTTTCAATGAAACGAAATTCCTAGATCCATCTTTCCAAAACAAAATTTTTCTAACGTCGTTTTGCTTTTTTTTCATGACAACTGAACTAATTTTAGAAACAGGTGGTTTATGGAATGTTCCCTTATTCAAATCATAAATCTCTAATCTTTGAACGCTGAAAAAAACTTAATCACGCTAAAAAATTTGATCGAACTCAAGGATGATGAAACCCTTCAAGTGATGATCAAAAATCTGCGCAAAACTTCAGATGCGAAGTCACTTGCTTATCTATTGAAAGCGGTAGAAAATAATCGCTATGATGATGCTTTGCTCATCATCGAAGATTACCTTCGTCAAAATCGTCAAGTAGCGATTGTCTATAATCCAGCAGTATCCGCTTTAAAAGTAGAACTGCATTTTCAGGATGCAGAACTAAATTTATTTCGAACAGATCGAGATGAGATTGGTAAAATGATTCATAATTTTCAAACGAAATACCATTATCGACTAGGCAAGTTGCTCGATCGTTTACTTTTTCTCCGTAAGGAAAAACTAGCCATCCAAGCGTTAATACATCCTCGATTGAAAGCGAAATTAGCAGAAGCTATTCGGGAATACGAAGACTATCACGACATGCACAATTCGCCAATCAAAGGGATCATGTATAATTTGCCCGACCATGAAAAACGTGAATTGAAACGCCTATATCGCAAAGCTTGTTTGATTTGTCATCCAGATCATGTGGCAGAAGAACAGCAAGAAAAAGCACAAGCCATGTTTGCGGAATTACATGAAGCCTATACTTGCAATGATATCCGTAAAGTCCGATTGATTGCAGAATTGCTTGAGAAAACGGGTGACTTTGAAATGCGTTTTGAAAAATTAGACGATGCGGATGTATTGCGATTACAGATCGAAAAGGTGATGATGCAAATCGCAGAAATCAAAGAAGAGATCAAAGAATTAAAAGGATCTGGTGCATATCAAACCATCGAAGGAATCACCGAAAGCTGGGATGATTATTTCCATAGAGTAGGAGAGACCTTCCGAGGTCAAATCCAAGATATAGAAAAATGGATATTGGTCAATCGAGCCTCTAATTAATGATGAAGGGCTTTTCAAGATGAACTGGTATCTCTAACAGTCGGTATCAGCGTATGACTAACTAATGTTTAAAAAATGGAATCAAAAAAATGAAAGAAATAATTAAAGTCAACGAAAAAGCATTGTCTACATTTAGCAAGACATTGGCTTTGTCAAATAAGATGTTAGCATCTGCAGATCATCGAGCTGCGGAGTGGTTTGATACACCAGAGAAACGTTTGGAATGGTGGTTAGATCTAGAACCACAATGGAAAAAAGCATTTAGTCAAGCTGTTTTTTTCCAAGGTAAAAATGGCGAAATCAAAAGTTTTCTTCCAACCGATACTCAATTGAGCTATCTATTTGACTTAGAAACATTATTAGTTTGTGGCAATGGTCAATTTCAACATAGAAACAACAGACCAGACGTCAATTTCAAGTTGACCAATCTTAGTGGTGTAGAAAATCTAACTCGATTAAAGCGTATTGAATGTGATTTTAATGGATTGATTGACTCTTTAGAACCACTTCGTCATTTGAAAAACCTAGAAGTATTATGGGCAGACAACAATAAAATTACGGATTTATCCCCTTTAATGGAATTGTTGAATCTAAAAGGACTTTGTGTTTGGAATAATCAAATTACAAGTCTTGAACCTTTAACGACCATGTTTCAAATAACTGATTTGACATTAGGTTTAAGTGGACAGGGAAATCCTTTAGAATCTTTGCGCGGTTTAGAATATCTAGCGAACCTTAGATCATTACATATCGAAGCTTGTGGAATCAGCTCTTTAGAACCACTTCGGAATTGTGAAAAATTAGATTTCTTAATGGCTCGGAATAATCCGATTGAATCATTAGAACCTATCGAAGGATTGAAAATAGAATATCTGAATACAGATATTTCTAAGCATTAATTTTTAAAAAAAATATTTCATTTCCTCTAAAAACGTGGGCAAATTTAATCCTTAAATTTTGCTTCACGTTTTTCCATATTTGATTGAAAAGCTTCCATCAAATCATTAGACACCAACATCGCTGCATTCCAAACAGACATATAATTAAGTGATTCTTCAATTGTATGATTTCGCGAATAATGAATCATCTCTTTTGTTCCTCGTATCACAAGTGGAGATTTTTTAGCGATCACTGTTGCAATTTTAAAAACTTCAACTAACATGGTTTCTTTGTCTTCAAAGTGATTATTCACTAAACCCATTTCCTTAGCTTCGACACCACTTACTTTTCTGCCAGTATAGGCCATTTCAGCGACCATCCCAGGAGCAATTATTTTCGGCAAACGTTGCAATGTTCCAATATCAGCCACCAATCCCATATCTACTTCCTTGATCGTAAAATAGGCATCTTTTGTTGAATACCGCATATCACAAGCCGTGACAATATCCACTCCGCCACCAATACAACCATTATGAATGGCAGCCAAAACTGGCTTCCGACATTTTTCAATAGAAGTAATGGTGTTTTGTAATTTCAAAATGAATTGTCTTAATTTTTCTCGCTTACGACCTTCACAATTGTCTTCATTGAATCTTTGAATATTCATCAATAAGCTCAAATCAATTCCAGCGCAAAAGTGTTTTCCTTCTCCAGTCAAAACAACGACTCGAATTTCAGGATTCTGATCTATATTTTCAAATATAGCCTGCATTTCTTCCCACGCTTCCAGCACCAAGGCATTCGCTTTTTCAGGTCGATTAAAACTTACTTGAGCAATATGATCTTCTACTTTAACTTTGAAATGACTGTATTCTTTCATGTTTTTATTTTGGCTCACCAAAGTAATTCGGTGAAGTTACAATTAGCATTTAGGGAAAAAATAAGAGGAATCGAATTTAAAGGTATCGTTCATCCAGGCTAAATTTTGCTGGAAATTTTCCTTTTTTATTCTTATAAAATTCATTGATAGCTTGAATGTCTTTTGCAATATCACCTGTTGGAAAAACGACTACATTTCCAACTCCAGCACGTTTCTTTTCAAAATCTAAATAGCCTAAAGTAATCGGTACCTTGGCTTTTAAAGCCGTATAATAAAACCCCATTTTCCATTCTTTCCGTAAAGCACGAGTCCCTTCTGGCGGAATAACCATTGCAATACGATCTCTTTTTTTGATAATCTCCACCATCGCATCAACTAAACTTTTTCGCTTTTCCCCCGGGGATTTAGGTCGTCGATCTACCCCTACCGCACCAAGAGGATTCATAAATAGACCAAAAGGAAAACGAGTCCATTCTCGCTTGACGGTAAATTTCATAGGAATATCCAATACGTAAAAAGCCAATTTCATATAATAAAAATCCCAGTTAGTGGTATGTGGAGCAGCAATCATGACACAATGTTGTGCTTCTTTAGGTACAACCGGATCGACAGTCCAACCGTGTAGGCGAAGTAAAAATTTAAAAAATATTTTGAGCATGATTGATCTTATCTATTTCGCGCCAAGATAAGGAAATAATATAAAAAAACAGTAGTTCAATAAAAGACTCAAATAGAAAGAAAAGTAAAATTTGATTAGCCGATATTTTTAAATTCGAATTCCTTAGATTAGGTTTGTTCTCAAATAATAAACAATCAAAATATGCTTCCAAATCCTGAACAATTTTTGTATCCACTTTTCAATGATCTAGAATCTAAAAAAGTGGATGTATCTTGTCTGCTGATGGATCATATTTGTTATCGGGTAGAGAGTGAAGATCGTTATCAAGAATTAAAAAATCAATTAAGTGAAGAAAATCAATTGCTTGCAGAGACTTTAATTAATAATCGACCAATTGCGACTTTCCTTTTGAGCATTCCCTTTATTTTTAAAAATCGTCGTATCAATTGTTTAGAATTGCCCTCACCAAAACCTGTCAGTCCCTATGCAGAAGGTTTTGAACATGTTGAATTTGTGATCAATTCGCAATTTTCAACTTTTATGGAAAAGTATCATCAGCTCCAATTTGATACCAAAGGCATGAATAAATCCATTAATGCGGACATTAGACTTTCATTAGCCTCTGGTAGTGTTAAATTTCATCATCATCCTTTGGAACATGTTATTCGTTATTTAGATCAATAAGTAACAATTTACTTAAACTAGAAACGATATTATTTTCTCAAAGAAGTGGGTTCAAAAAGTGATGAAGACTGGAAGTTTTTTACAATTCTTCATTAAAAACAAAGTATCATTGATAGTTCGTATATAATTTTATACTTTTATAAGAGAAAAGAAACTTAAAGGAATCGATACTTCAGGTGTTCAATATTCAATTGATCTAACTTTTATTAGGTAGATTCCGTCAACCAAAACCATGTGTCATTTGAGATCTATTATTAAATTTTCCATTTTTATAGTAGTATTTTTTTTCGTTAGTAAAAACTTATCAGCTACGCATATAGTTGGAGGGGAAGTCACTTATACCTGTTTAGGAGACAATAACTTTGAAATTAGCTTGACGGTTTTTAGAGACTGTATCAATGGAAATCCTGATGCTTATTTTGATGATCCTGCTTCCATAGGTATTTTTGATGTCAATAACAATTTAATTACCAATATTGGTCAAAATGGACAATTGCTTATTCCGCTGATGCAGGATGATACACTTGATCCAGTTCTTTCAGATCCATGTCTGGTGGTGCCGCCAAATGTTTGTGTACATACCACAACTTATCGAGCTACCCTTAACTTACCTTTTCGCCAAGGCGGATATCAACTAGCCTATCAACGCTGTTGTAGAAATGTAACCATTAACAATATCATTGAACCGCTTGCTTCCGGAGCTACTTTTGGAGTCACCATTACAGAACGCGCCTTGATGGATGATTGTAATTCTAGCGCCCAATTTAATGAATGGCCACCTTTATATATTTGTGTCAACGAACCCATCTTCTTTGACCAATCTGCTTTTGATACAGACAATGATTCTATTGTTTATAAACTTTGTGCTCCTCAATTAGGAGCTACTCCGACTTCGCCTATTCCACAACCACCCAATCCACCTCCTTACGTTCCAGTGAATTGGGTTGATCCACCTTACGGTGTAAACAACATGCTCAATGGTGTACCAGGAGGAGCTTTTTTACAAATTGATCCCAATACTGGATTATTGACTGGACTTCCAAATACAATTGGTCAATTCGTAGTTGGGATTTGTTTGGAAGAGTACAGAGAAGATGCTATTATTTCTACTACTCGTCGTGACTTTCAATATAATGTAGGCATTTGTGGAGAAACGGTTTCTGCATTTTTCACTCCTGATGTGATTTGTAACGAAAGCCTAACAGTTAACTTGCAAAACGAAAGTAGTAGCGCTGATCAATTTATTTGGTATTTTAATGATCCTGCAAATCCTGATTTTTTTGAGACCACCGAAGATGTCACTTATTCTTATTCGGATACGGGGACTTACCAAATCATGTTGATTGCTGAACCAGGAAATCCATGTGTGGATACTTTTTGGAAAGAAGTCACTTTTCGTTATCCTTCCTTGACGCCAAACTTTGAATTTGAATTTGGAGAATGTAGTGATAGTTTGACGATCATCGCCAATGATTTTTCCATAGATAGTATTTCAAATCCGCAAAATTGGAATTGGGAATTATTTGATATGATAGCTGACACTTTAGTTGCCGAGGCCGATATTAAAAATCCAATTTTTTACGTAAGTGCTAGTACCTCATATGAACTCACCTTGGTTATTGAATCAGAAAATGGGTGTACACAAACGATTAGTCAAACTTTTCCAGTACAACTGGTGGATGAAGACCTAGAAACAGATAGCATTTTAATTTGTCCAGGATCTTCCGTATCTCTTAATCCAGCCTTTTTAGGAGGTTACCAATATATATGGAGTCCGGCAGAAAGTCTGGATAATGCAAACAAGGCCAACCCCGAAGCAAGTCCTTTAGAGACCACGACTTATTCTGTCATCATTAGTGATAGCACTGGAACTTGTAAGGTGGAAAGAGCCATCACCGTTTCGGTTCCAGAAGAAATTGAGTTGACACTGCCAGACGATCAAACCACTTGTGAAACTAATTTTCAATTAACTGCGATCAGTCCTCAAGGTTTTGAATATCTCTGGGCAACAGATGACAACTTTAGTACTGTAGTAGGAGAGGAAGCGAGCATTTCAGTAACACCTTTCGGTGAAACGACTTACTACTTATTGTTAAAAGATGAAGCGGGTTGTATCCTTTCGGATAGTGTAAAAATAAATGGGCAAGGTGTTAATATCAATACGTCAGATTTACAATTAATTTGCGATGGTTCATCCGTACAATTGATGGTTGAAAATTTAGACATGGAGGATATGCTTTCTTATGATTGGCAACCAAGTCAATACGTTGTTAGCGGAGCTTCTACATCGACACCAACGATACAGACGCCTAATCCAGGTCTTTTTGATTTTGAGGTTTCTGTAACCAATCAATTTGGTTGCTCTACTTTGGATTCGGTACAAGTAGTCGTATTAGATACCACTCCTCAACTAGACTTTGTAGATTTACAACAATGTAGTGGCTTCAATGTAAATTTTATCAATACAAGTATCAATGCTGATCATTATCAATGGTTTTTTGGTGACCCTAATAATCCAACGGCTACTTCTACAGAAACCAATCCTAATTATCAATATCCTCAAACTGGCGTATACACGGTGATGCTAACTTATGAAGAGGAAGTCGAATGTCCTGATACCATTCGAAAAGAAATTACGATTAATAATCCTATGATTTTTGTTAATTTTTCATTTGATATCGAAGAATGTGGAGACAGTGTTGTGGTCAATTTTAATCAAATTTTATTCAATGGACAAAGTAGTTTTATTTCTTCTTTATGGAAATTTAGTAATGGTGAAACATCGACATTGGAAAGTCCAACTTTGATCTTAGATGAAGCGCAGGATTTATTTGTTACACTAGTCATGACTTCAGATGATGGTTGCGTAGACTCCTTGACTAGGATTGTTCCGATAACTATTATTGAATCAACATTGGCGGATACTATTTTTATTTGTTCTGGTGAATCTACTTTTTTAAATCCAGATTTTAATCCAGAATATAATTACCAATGGGCGCCAACAAATGCTTTGGATGATCCGAACGCTTCCAATCCCGAAGTTAGTCCAATGGAAACGACGACCTATACGGTAACTATTTCAGATTTTGGTTTTGTAGATACTTGTCAAATAATTGAAAATATTACCGTTCAAGTTCCACCTGTATTAGATGTGTCAGCAGGAGCCGATCAGATCAGCTGTGGAGTAGAAGTCACTTTAGTAGCAGAAAGCAATACCTCGACTAATTTTGAGTGGTCACAAGATGAAGATTTTAATTTTATCATTGGAAATGATCCAGAATTAGTTGTCCTTCCTTTTGCAAGTAGTACGACCTATTTTGTCCGAGTTGTTGATGAATTTGGTTGTGGTCCAGCAGATATGGTAATAGTAGAAAATCATGAAATTTCTATTCAGGGAATTGATCAAATTTCTTGTATTGGAGATACGGTTAATTTACCACTGATCAATCTAAGACCTTTTGAAACCATCGATATCAATTGGACACCATCTACTGATATTATAGCAGGACAAGGTACTTTAAATCCAACCGTGATTGCAAATAGCATGACTAATTACGTGGCTAATGTTTCTAATGATTTTGGTTGTACAGATAGCGAAATCGTTCGAGTTAATGTTTTTGAAAATCCACCAGACCTTGACATTGATATCGATCCCGATACTTTAATTTTAGGAGAATCTGCTCAAATAGAAGCGGATTTTTATGAAAACTTGACTTACCAATGGCTTCCAGATACCAGCTTAAATGATTTGAATATTTACAATCCAATTGCGACCCCAGCAGAATCTACTAGCTATTTTCTAAACTATACCAATCAATTTGGTTGTGAGAGTCAGGCGGAAGTTCGAGTGCTTGTTTTTGTTCCGCAATGCGACGAACCTTATGTCTTTTTTCCAACAGCCTTTAGTCCAAATGGTGACGGCGAAAACGAAACACTTAGACTTTATGGCAATCCGATTGACGAAGCTTATTGGGCTATTTTTAATCGCTGGGGCGAAAAGGTTTTTGAAACCAATGACCTTAATGGAGAATGGGACGGAACGTACAAAGGTAAAGCTTTATCCCCAGATGTTTTTGGATACTTCCTTCAGGTGAAATGTATCGACGGACAAGAACTTTTCAAAAAAGGAAACGTTACTATTTTGAGATAATATTCTTATTCACCATTCCTAGAAATTCTTTCAATGCGCTCTAAGTGGAACACCGTTTATTTCATTTTTTTGCTTTATGTTTTTGTAGATATCTATACTTTTTTTGGACTTAAATCTTTATTTCCAAAAAGGGCTAAATGGGTATTTAGTATCCTATATATCTTTTCGAGTATTTATATTTATTTTGGATTTTATCAGGTCTATTTGCAATTAGATCATGGAAATATTTTTAGAAATGCGAACAGTTCTTTTTATCTAGGTTTATTTTTAACCGCCTTGGTCGGCAAATTGGTTTTTGTACTTTTACTTTTTCTTCAAGACTTTCTTCGATTGATTTTAGGTGGTGGAATTTTCATTAAAAGTCGAATAGATAAGAGCACTAAAAGTTCTGCTACATCATTTTTCCCTGCTCGACGAAAATTTATAACCGCTACTTCTGCCATTCTCGCAGCCATACCTTTTTCAGGAATGCTATATGGTATCACCAAAGGAAAATATCAATACACCGTCAATAAGGTCAAGCTCAATTTTACAGATTTACCTCCTGCATTCGAAGGATTTAGAATTGTTCAAATATCGGACATTCATGCAGGAAGTTTAGATGATATTTCTGCTGTAGCCAAAGGAGTACAAATGGTAAACGATCAAAACCCAGATGTCATCGTAATGACTGGCGACTTGATCAATTCAGAACCTTCTGAGATCGATCCATTCATTTCAACTTTCAAAAAACTTAATGCAAAGCATGGAAAATTTTCCTCCTTAGGAAATCATGATTATTATGGCTTATCTCGAAGAGCTTCTGAAGAAGAAGAAAGAATTTATATGCAAACTTTGCAAAATAAATTTGACGCAATGGATATTCATTTGATGAACAATACCAATACCTTGATTGAAAAAGATGGAGAAAAAATTTGTTTACTTGGCGTGGAAAATTGGGGTAAAGGACGATGGTTTCCCAAAAAGGGAGATTTGGATTTAGCATTACAAAATCTAAGCGCCAACGATTTTTGTGTTTTATTATCTCATGATCCAACGCATTGGGATGAAAAGATATTACCGCATTCCAAACAAATTCATTTGACCTTATCTGGTCACACTCATGGCTTTCAATTCGGCATTAATATGCCGGGATTTAAATGGAGTCCCGCTCAATATCGATATCCACGTTGGATTGGTTTGCACGAAAAAGATAATCAATATCTGTATATCAATCAAGGCTTTGGATATTTAGCATTTCCCGGAAGGGTAGGCATATGGCCAGAGATAACCGTGATTGAATTAGGTACAGCTTAGTTGATTTGTCCAAGAAGGGTTTATTTTATATAAGCTTAACCTTTTTTATATCAATCAATACAACACTTCTTTGTAAATTACAGTTCATTTTTTGATTTGTTGAAAACAAAATATCATGATAAAAAATTACCTTTTTCTACTTTTATTTTTTTTGCCTATATGCTCTTTTTCACAAACTATCGCTGAAATTCAGGGCACAGGAGACGTAACGCCGTATGAAGATCAAACGGTGAGTACCACTGGCATCGTAACTGCTAAGGGCACCCAAGGTTATTTTATACAGGATGGAATCGAAATTCGAAGTGGCATTTATGTTTTTGATAATAATAATTCTCCCGAAGTAGGAGATGAAGTTAGGATAGATGCCAAAGCCGTTGAATATTTTACTTTAACAGAATTAACCACCGTTACCAATCTTGAAGTACTTTCTTCTGGCAATCCACTTCCTGAGCCAATCGTTCTTACAACTGGTGAAGCTAATAATGAAGATTATGAGGGTATGCTCATCACGGTTCAAATAGCCACTTGTACTAATCCCGATTTAGGGTTTGGAGAATGGCAGCTAGATGATGGTAGTGGTCCAATATCTGTAAATGACTTGTTATACGTATATGCTCCAAGTTCAAATATTGATTATTCAGTAACAGGTCCCTTAAACTATTCCTTTGATTTTTATAAAATAGAACCTCGCTCTGCAGATGACATTGTCATTGAATTGCCTTTATATTTTACCCTGCCGCCCGTCGAATCCAATATTTCGCAAACGGGGATGACCGTGAAATGGGAAACCAATATTGCTTCATCAACGGAATATAGATATGGAAAAACAACAGCTTTTGAACTGGGTAGCGTTGATGCCAATGTACAAGGAACAGAACATGTTATTAACTTAGAAAATTTAGAACCAGCGACCATTTATTATCTTCAACCATTCTCACAAGAAGAAGGAGAAATGACACCCAACTTTACAATGGTAGTGTGCACTCAATCTAATAGTTCTGGGGAAGTCAATACTTATTTTAATCACTTTGTCGATCATTCAGTTGCCACTACGGAATTAGCCGTTTCGACCGATCATATTATAGATACGATCATTCATTATATCAATCTAGCTGAACAGACATTAGACGTTACCATGTATGAAACAGAAAACGTCGAGATTGTAGATGCCATCAATGCTGCGAACAATCGAGGAGTAATGGTCAGAGTTATTTCTGATGATATGGGCAACAATGAAGCATTCGATAATCTTGATCAAAACATTGGATATTTAGAAGGTAACGCAGATGGAATCATGCATGATAAATTTTTTATTATTGATGCAGAAAACACAGAAAATGCTTGGGTGATGACGGGCTCAATGAATCATACCATTAATAACTTGGGGTGGGATTATAACAATATTATTTGTGTGCAAGATGAATCTTTGGCCAAAGCTTATCGCTTAGAATTTAATGAAATGTGGGGAGGTACGGAAGCTCAACCGGATTTGAATAATTCTAAATTTGGTGCAGACAAAACCAATAATACGCCACATCATTTTGTGATTGGTGAAATCCCTACCGAGCTTTATTTTTCACCAACAGATGGTACAGCCAAACAAATTCAAAAGGTCATCGACAATGCGGAAAATGAATTCGCTTTTGCTATTTTGGTCTTTACAGAAAATAGTTTAGGTACAGCGACAAGACAAGCGCATGATAGGGGAGTGGATGTCAGAGGAATTATTGATTATGTAGGATTTAACGGTAGTGAATTTAATTTTTTAACTAATAATGGTGTTGATGTCATAGATTATCAAAATGCAGATGGTTCGCAATGGCCGGATGGTCCAACTTTGCATCACAAATATGCCATAGCTGATTACGCCTCAGACAAACCTGTATTGATTACGGGGTCACACAATTGGTCTGCTTCAGCTAATTCTATTCATGATGAGAATACTTTAATTTTGTATGATGCAACTTTAGCCAATATTTATTATCAAGAATTTAATGCCCGTTTTGAAGGATTGACACCAATAAATAATCTTCAAGAAACAAATATAAGACTATTTCCAAATCCAGTAGATCAATTGTTATCTATTGACCTTCCCGAAAATACCAGTGTTGAAATTAGCAATATTGCGGGACAAGTAATTTTTAGAAATAAGTTAACTGAAGGATTACAAAATATCAATGTTTCTGATTTTCCAGATGGTTTATATTTTTTAAAATGTAAAGACCAAATATCTAAAATCGTCGTTAGTCATTAAACTTTATAGTAACTTCTTAATTAAGCGCGCCTTACTATCCGTAAAGCGCGCTTTTCAATTAGTGTATAAAGACTCGCCAATAATTATCTAGGCAAATTCGCCGATTTAATGCGGCAAATTCTCAATCTGTCAGACCGTGATTTTGTAAGTCTACAAGAAGAGTTAAAAAGTTTGCGTTTATATCTTGATCTAGAGGCACTGCGATTTGAGCATAAATTCGAAATTGACATCAATATTGATCCGAGTTTAGCTTTATCCAAAATTGAGATTCCTCCTATGATCATCCAACCTTATTTGGAAAATGCAATTGTACATGGATTATTACCCAAAAAAGAAAATGGAAAATTATCTTTGACTCTATCCCAAGACAAACCAACTTTATTAAAATGTAGTATTGAAGATAATGGGATTGGAAGAGCTGCTGCCGCAAAAAACAAACAGCAAAAATATAGTCATCATCACTCCTTTGCTACCAACGCTACAGCATCGAGGTTAAATTTATTGAATAAGGTATATAAAAACAAAATAGGAATTGTCATCCAAGATAAGGAAGAGAATGGCATCGCACAAGGTACAAAAGTGATGCTAACCATACCGATCAAAACTTAGATATATTGTTGCAGTGTTATAGTATTTTAGCTCTAGTATCTAAAACACTATAACACTGCAACAGCAAACAATTGTCTCAAAGCGGCATCCTTTTACTAATTCGGTAATTAATTCTTTCAATCGTATCATAGGTATTTCGATTCCAGTAGGTAGCTCTATTCCTGGATGCTGACCAGATAGAAGAACCATCCTTTGTATCCACAGCAGTACTTGATATTCGTACATCTCCCGTTCGAGTATCACCCCACCACCAATAGTAATTGGAAAAAACTCTTAGTACGTTTGCTGCCAATTGTATACCGAAAGATTCCAAATCTGTTAGGTACTGTGTCTTGTAAACCGTTGATTTGATGACTACATCAACACCAAGAATCTCAGCTAAATCAGTAGCTGGAATAGTAGAGGCTTCTCTTAAAGTATATCCTTCTTTTTTAAGTAAAGAGTTCGTTTCACTATGATGTTGAATGATGGTAGAAAAATTATTTCTGTTATCTAGTCGTCTAACAATTTGGTTGTGGAGAGAAGTTTGAAATGCTTTACTTTCTGCGGTTTCAATGTATTCAATATCTTCATCACTCACCCCTTGAGGAATACGCCCAGTAGTCACCACATCATAGGGTAGAATAGCGATATGCATATTATCTAAGGGACCAGCTCTATATTCAGATCTGGAATAAAAAGAATTAGAACAACTCATTTGACTCAGCGTCAAAATTATCAAAACGGTGAAGATGCAATAGTTTTTCATAAGCTTATTTTTAAAGGTTTATATCATGGAGATTTAATGGGGATAATTTTAAAATTTGTAGTATGTTTACTATTTATAAGAGGGGAATTGTTATTTCCGGAATTTTTTTTCTAGCTATTTTTAAAAAAAAATTAATAAAATCAGTTTGCGAACAGAGAGAAACAAGCTCGATATAGAATTATTACAAAAGAATCCTGCTGCATTACTAACTCATTATCAATCTATTGTAGAGTCTGTTGTAGCCTCTTTTATCAGAAAAGGGTACTTTTCCCAAGCAGACAAAATGGATATTGTCCAAAGTATCAATACACAGCTTTTAGAAAAAAAATTGGCCAAAATCAAAGAACATTTCAATGGTTCTGTTTATCTCACCACCTACTTTTCAAAGGTCGTTTACAATACCTGTTTAGAAATCAATCGGAGCAATCAAAGAAAACCTCACTTCATCGGAGAAGAAGTCCTTCAATTTGTAGCGGAACCACAAGTCAATGCTTGGCAAAAAATGGCCATTCAAGATGAAATGTTTCGGCTAGAGGGGATTGTTAAAAGTTTCTATAAGAAAAAAGACAAAACTAAGATCTCTTTAAAACTTTTTGCCAGAATTTTATTATCAGATTTGGATTTAGGAATTTATCGAAATCCTTTGGCAGGAAATGAATTAGCAATGGTTAGAACCACTTTTTACGATCATTATGATACTTTGACGGATAAACAAGTTTTTGAAATTGTTGTTCTTCTTTTTAATAAAATAGAAAACAAGAGTAACGATAGCGACTCCCTTCGAAAATGGGTTCAAATGTTAGCAGATAAAATCATCCGATTGCTGAATGGAGATGAACAAAGAACGGCTTATGACAGAGAAACCTTAAAAACACTTTTGCAACTTTATTATCAATCAAATCTGACCTAACCAGTACAATAGATTTTAATGCTCAATAAATGACCATAAGTGAAATATGAAATGAACAAGGAAATAGATTTAATCGATAAATATTGTTCCGTTTGGAATGAAGTGGATAGAACTAAAAGAAAAAATCAACTCCAAGAAATTTGGGAAGAAAATGGAAAATATATTGACCCAAGAGCCCATTTAACGAATATTGAAGCATTAGTCAATCATATTGGAAAAATTCAATCGAGCCGGAAAGGAACGAAAATTATTAGAACAAGTAACTTAGACGTTCATCATGGAATAGGAAAATTTCATTGGCAACTAGTAAAAGAAGATCAAACTATACTTATAAAAGGCCTGGACATTGTATACTTTGATCAGAGGGAAGTAAAATCCAAAAGGGGATAGGCTTTTTTGGTGAATTGGAATTGAAAAAGTCGACTATTCTAAGTTCTACATCTTAACCATATTCTTAGTGACAATTCCGCTTTTTTTGAGCAAATGAAAATAGTAATTACCCGCAGGAAGACGATGCGCTTCAAATTGTATTTGATGTTCACCTGCATTAAAAAACTGATTACTTAATACACGAATTTCTTTCCCATAACCATCAAAAATACTCAGCTTTACATTTTCTGATTGGCACTCAAATCGGATGGTTGTCATTTCCCGAAAGGGGTTCGGAAAATTTTCTGCAAAAGTTGACTTGATCACTTGATCTCTATTTCCCGTAAGGGCACAAGACAAGATTGGAATGTATTGATAATCTGAATAAATAATTTCTTGTATATGAGTAGGAGAAGCCCCAAACCAATCTTCAAGGATAGAACCATAAACTGAACGAAAATCGAACTGCATTGGGACACCTTCTTCGTCATCGATTTCTTCAGGAATTTCTGGTCGTGAACCAATAAATCCTGGATTAACACAATCTCCAAAAACAATTAAAGGAGCAGCCGTTCCATGATCAGTTCCTAAACTTCCATTTGATTTTATTTGCCGTCCAAATTCTGAAAAAGTCATTCCGATAACCCGATCTTGTAAATTCATGGCATTTATATCGCTTTGAAATGCATGGATGGCTTCAGACAATTCCGTCAATAGTTCTGCGTGTTCTCCCTCAGTCGTTTCGCTCGATGATTCCACTTGGCTACCATGGGTGTCATAGCCGCCTTGATTGACAATATATATTTTTGACTTTAGTCCACCAGCAATTAATTGTGCTACCGTTTTAAGCTTTTCTGCCAAGTCCGAATCGGGGTAATCCACTGTTGTCGTTCCCATGTTGGCAGCTTCACCAATGGTTTCAGAATAGGCATTGGTTTGCTGAATAGACACACGAAGAAATTCTAACTGAGTACCATAAAAATTATCAGGTGTTGCTCCTGTTTGACCTGAAGTCAAAGGACTCAAATTGAATGGATCTTCAATTGCCATACTAAAGTTACTCACATAACCTTGACAGGTTTGAGAAACGGTATTACCTATGGTAATAGCAAACGGATCTGTATAATCTTCATTAGGAAAATTGTCAGGAAACGCCTGATGCTCTTCATTGAGAAAACGTCCCAGCCAACCGGAAAGTATCACTTCCTCTGCACTTGAACCAGAAGTCCAAATGTCGGTTGATCGAAAATGCGAACGATTTTGATTGGGATAACCAACACTGTGAATGACACTCATTTGACCATCGTCATACACACTTTTTAAAGCACCTAAAACAGGATGTAATTTGATATCATTTGTCAAATCAAGCAAACTGTTTTCTGGCAAAATAACATTGCTTCGGTGTCCCATTAAAGCTTCGTATTGGTCTATGGGCACAAAGGTATTCAAACCGTCATTGCCACCATTCAATCGAATCAAAACCAGCACGCGATCAGTATCTGAACTTAAAGAAGAAAATAATCTAGACTGAGCTAAAGGACTCACGGCCAAACCATTGACCATTAATGGTAATCCAATGGATGAATGACTTAATGTCTTTATAAACTGCCTTCGCTTCATCGAATTCAAAATTAAAGTATAGGAATATCTAATTGATATGCAATTATTAAACCCATTCTGTTATTTTCTATATAATAATTTTATAAAGATAAAAAAATACCTTAAAATCATTGGTTATGAATGGATAAAATTTATGGGTTTATTGATTCCAATCCATCTTTAGATAAGCGCCCAATGTTAAAGCTGGAGATTGTGCAACTAAATTTCCTTTCCCTCCTCCAATACTTGCCATCATTCCAAATCTTTCAGGAATAAACTCTTTGATTACTTTGATCAGAACCGCAGAGTATTCGAAGCCTTTTTCGTAAAGTCCAGCGCCCACATCAAAAGCACTCAAACCTGTTTCAAGATCTTCCAATGTATGGATAGATGAAATTTGAGCTGCAATAATAAAATCTTCAGTAATCTTGTAACCAAATTCTATCCCCCAATAAAGACTAGGATCAATTCTTTCCTTAAACCAATTATAAGAGAAAAATCCATAGGCATAAAAGTTTGGTTGACTTAAGCACCAACTTAAACTTGGTCTAACATGAAACGAATCAAATCCAGATCGAAGTCCATGATATTCTGATGTAGCTGTGGGAAAACTCGTCAAAAGGGAAGCCCCAAATGCCCAATTTCCTTTTCGTAAGAAATTATATTTAAACGCTAGTTGTACATCACCAAAGTTCGTAAAAGTCTGTTCATCAGGAGAAGAAATTAGCCCTTGAGGATCTGTTTGTTTTCCTACTTTGATTACTTTTAAAGGAATAATAGCGGTCAATGAAATTTTATCTCCTATCCCAATCTCAGAATAGCTTTGAATGGTATTATCAGTGATGAATCGATTTATTTCTAAGGAACCATCTGTTACATATAACTGATTGTAAGAAGGAACCATTGTAAAGGACAATTGATGATATTGCTTTCCTTTCCCAGGTGTCCAAGGAGATTGTGCATCAACTAAAATTGGAGCTAAAAAAAGCAATAAGAATAGTATTCTAAATTTCATTTCAAGGGTGGTTTAACAAAATGATTTGAATGCAGGCAAAGATAACATTAATGCCTTTTCTATTTTGAGAAAGATGACCAATATGTTTTCTTGCCAACATTATTTTAGTACCATACTCTTTTTTGTTCTTTTGGAAACTTCTAATTACATTTGATTGTTGCCTATTTTGGAAATAGCTCAATTGATTCTCTTTTAAAAAGTAAAACATCGAATGAAATCTTTGCAAGACTTGAATTTAAGTACTGTGATGGATAAGATAAATTATGAAACAGCCGCTGAAAAAAATGCTTTTCGGCAGGAACTGACGGCTTTATTAAGCTCAGAGTTAAGCTATTCTCTGGTTAAAAAAAATACGATTGTCGGCCTCTTCGATCTATTTCAAATACTTTCAAGTGAACAATCTTCTATGCATGCTGCATTGTTTCAAAAATTACAAAACAAGGATGTTAATTCCATTCATTTACTTTCTTACTTTAAGCAGCTAGAGCTAAATTCCACAGATTTAGGATTGAATGCCGGTGCTGCGGAGGTGTTTATTCATCTGTGCAGCAGAGAAATACAAACAGATTATTTACAAAAATTAATCAATTGTAACTTATTAAAAGCTTATAGCTTAGTAGAAATACAGCGCTTGAAAGGCTTTTATATGTTGAACTTGGAGACTTTGATTGAGTTTTATAGTCGCTATGGTTCATCAATGGATCAATATCAAAAAGCATCGATCTTTAAGGTTTTGTCCATGATCTATCCAACGATGTTAGATACACTGACCGTGCAGGAGATCCATCAATTTATTTTAGAAATCCAACCCATTTTTAAGAATAGAATTCAATCCTTTCTGAATGACTCTGATGATATAGCAATACCTGCTGAGCGATTGGTCGAATGGATGATGGTTTGGAAACGTCATTCTTCGAAAGAAGAAAAAGACATACCAGAACAAGATCCTTATTACCTTATGGAATTTGCAACTATTGTAAAATACATTCCTCCTTTTATTTGGTGGAACAATGGGATGCAATTTAGAAGTGGTGATAAATATTTTTACTTTGGAAGTAAAGCTTTTTGTCACCTTGGTGCAGGAGGAAGCGTAAGGGATGCTCCCATCAAATATCCTTTTACCAGACGAATGGCTAAAGTTTTTGTCAACCTTCCAGTGCACTTTGATCCTGTCAACAAAAACATGTATATCCATTGTTTTGTACAATCATTAAAAGCAGGGATTTCCTTGTCGAATCACTTGCAAAATTTTATCCGCCATCCAGAAGATCCTGCTGAATTAGAAATAGAACTTGCTCGATGGCATCCGGTTATTCAAAAGCTAGTTGGTGAAGAGTTCGAACAATTAGAGGATACGGAAGCTCATCAATTTTTAGGGTATCTATATCACTGTTTGAGAGATCAACCGGGGTTCAGTGTACAGCGAAGAAGTGTCAGAAATCTGCTTCAAGACAGCCAAGTTTATCATGATAGAATCGCACAAAGACAACAAAGAAGAGAAGCAGAAAGAATCAGGCGAGCGGCTATAGCTAAAGAGCTTAACGATGGTAATTCTTGGAAATCTAGTAGGAAAATTAAGCCTTATGAAAAAGGAGCTTTTACGATTGAAGAATTAACCAATCAACGAGCGTTAGAACTAGAAGGATCTGTGATGAAACATTGTGTGGGTTCCTATACGAACAGATGCATGAATGGTCATACTTCTATTTGGTCCCTTAGGGAATTAAGATCCAATAGAAAATACAGCTGCGTAACAATTGAATTATTTAAGGATAAGCAGGTAATACAAATGTCTGCTCCATTTAACGCAAGACCTAAAAAAGAACACCGAAGCATCATTCTTGAATGGGTCAAACGAGAAAATATAATTTTTGAATAAAGACCACTTTTTGAAAGTGAAGAAAAATATTCTAACTAAATTTCTATACTTTTATAAAAAACACCAAACTTATTTTCTTCCAATTCTTGTATCCAGGCAATTGCAATTTTATTGTTACTCAATTCAGTGAGGACTGGATACTCGGCGTATTCATAAGGTAGAGACACCCATTTTTCAGAAATAGGAAAACCATTTTCTAAAATTTGAACTTTAATAAAAGAAGTAATCTTTTCTTCAGTTGTACTAGATGGCTTATCGACCTTTTGATTCGAAGCATGATGATGCTCAATGATCTGATTTTTTTGATCTAACTCTTCCCATGCCAAAATCACTTTATCATTTTGTAAAGCTAACAACTGCGGATGCCGTCCTCTATTAGTGATCAATTTACGCTCTGCGAAAGATTGCCCTTGATCATTAGAGGAAGTATAATAAAGCCCTTGACCTCCGCCCATGCTCAACCAAAAACAAGATAAATTATCTTTCTTTTGACTGAGAGAAGGACCTGAATGAGGACAGCCATTGATTACCCAGTCATCTGGACTAATTCGTTTTGGAGCACTAAAGGTTAGTCCATTGTCTGTCGAAATTAAATGAGCCATATCTCGAATACTATCCTGTAAAATATCTCGAAAAGCAACGTGTAACTCACCTTTGTCAGATACCATAAGATCAGTGCGACAACATTCGCAGGTATGTTGAGCAATCACATTATCTTTTACAAAGCCTGATTTTCCTTCTGTTTTTGAAAAGAACAAACTAGATCCCTCACCTCTCTTTTTAGTCAATCGGGAATCTAACCACACGGCTCCAATTTCTCCATTGGGCAGCCGATCAATATCAAAAAAACTACGACTTAATCCAGCTGTTGTGTCTCCAACATGAAGATATTGAGCGGCTGTCCAAGTCTTTCCTTTGTCAAAAGATTGGGTATAATATAGTGCTCCAGCAAAACGATTTTCTTTAGTCGGATTTCGTTTTGAAAAAACAGCGACTACTGTACCATCAGATTTAAAAGCAATTTTATTCATGCTTTCATCATGTGCTCGACAACCGCGAGAGGGGAGTACTTCATAGATCAAATTACTGTTTTTATCTATTGTTGAATATTTGATCACATGTCCCATTTCATCACCTTCAGGTATTTTTTCGGTCCATACTAAAACGGAATTTTCATTTTCATCTTTAGTGAAAAAAGGACCAGAAGCGGTTATGCTTTTTTCTGAAATGAGTTGAGGTAAATGATCAGTTTTGCTAGAAAAGTCTTTGTGTTTGTTTTCCTCACAAGAGAAAAACAAACACAAAGAAATACAAAAAACAATATTGAAAGATGTCATTTTAAAGTGTATTTATTCTACAGTCATTTGACCGGAGAACATTGATTTAATATTATCGAAAAGTATATCCTAAGCCTAGACTAATCACTCTTGGTTCTCCCAAACTATAACTATCTCCCCATCGAGATCGACGAGCCACAGTAGCATAATTCACATTGGAGACATTCATGATATTCGACCAAATTTCAAATCCTTTAAAAGCATATCCAACTCGAAAATTAAAGATATCATGACCCTCATAGCTCGCACTATTGGCATTGTCCATGAAATAATCATCAATATGTTGCCATTCGGCACTGACTCGTAAATTGGGAATAAATTTAGGTTTATAAATCAATTCCGAGTTCATAATCCAAGAAGGAGCTTGTCCCATTTCATTGTTGGAATAATCTGCACCGTTTTCGATATAATTGATAAAAGTATGTTTGGCATGAGTACCGCTTACGCGTAAATGGAGATCATTGATTGCTTTCCAATTGACCCCATATTCGATTCCTCGATGTTGGGTTTTTCCCGCATTTTGATTCTCTCTAGCACCATTGTCCAGTAAAACAGAAATGATTTCGTTTTGACCATCCATTTGATAAAAGCTAAGATCAAAACTCAGTTTGTCATTAAGATGAAACCAAGCTCCAATTTCATAATTATGGAAGGTCGCAGGCTGAAGTGTAGGTATTTTTACTCCTCGGTACAACTCACTAATCTGTGGAGGTAAAAATCCTTGGCTATAATTAACAAACAATCCATTTTCTTTTCCAAGGTCATAAGTCAATCCTATTTTCGGAGTCAAGGCTTTAAAATTATCAATGTCATCTGGCGCACCAGAAAAAGCATTTTTATCCAAGTTGTTTTGGAAATTAAAATTCAAAACATCGTATCGCAGAGCTCCTGAGAATTGTAAGGACTTTGTCAACTTAATCGACAAATTAACATAGGCACCGAAGTTCAATAAATCAACTTTATAATCTGTCAAGACGCTATCACTTTTCGTAAAACCAGTATAAACATTTTGATCACTCTTATCAATTGAAATATAATTAGCCATAAATTTATTGGGACTATTATCCATACTCGCACCTATCGTTAAATTCGCTCCGCTCAACCATTTAAATGCCTGACGATGTTGTGCAATCAAACCAATACTCTTAACTTGATTGTCATTAATTTCTCCATGCGCCAAGCTTTGATCTCCAGCAGGATTTGACCAAGGAGAATAATCATCTGTTACACGGTAAGAAGGATTTTGACGAATGGAATTGTCTCTTGCAAAAGTAGCAATAGTTGTTTTACTTCCAGATTCCCAATAGTAATGATAAGTTAATTTTGCCCGTAAGGCATCGACCGCTCTATTCGTAAAGGTCTGTTGACTAGTATAATTTTTACTATAAAAAAAAGTACTATCCAAACTTCCTGTCATATCCGCATAATAATCGATATAGCTTGCGTCGAAAGACAAAGTACTTTGATCATTGATAAAATAATCCGCTCTAAAAGTAAGGGCCGTTTTATCAAAATCATTATGTTCCATTAGACCATTTCGGCGTTGCGCATAATAGCCAGAAACTCCAATCCCCAATTTTCCAAAAGTAGAAGAAGCATTAAAATCTAATCGTTGATAAGCATTGGTATTTCCTTGAAGACTGATCTTTCCAGTAAGAACTGGACTCGGTTTTAAAGTGATAAAATTGATTGCTCCGCCAATTGCTTCGCTTCCATAAATAGATGCTGCAGGGCCTCGAATCACCTCAATCCGACTGAGTGCTGCCATGTTCATTTCCAATAAAGCATTGTGATTGAAGACACCAGTTGGACGTATCGGCAAACCATCTTCCAAATACAAAAACAAACCTTTATAATTGATCGGTTGTCGAATCGCCATGGTATGTTGTTCGTTTCCTAAATCAACCATGTAAACACCTGTGACTTTATTGAGTACTTCGTCTAGACGAGTAGCTTTTGCTTCTTCAAGTGTTTGAGAAGATAGACTGGAAATAGCTATGGGTACGTCTTTCCTGGCTTGTGCTGTTCTGTTGGCAGAAACAATAATTTGATTTAATGTAGTGGTTGAAGGACTGAGCTTAATGATGCCATTTAAGTCTTTTGAAAGAATCGTTTGATTCTCATATCCGATATAAGAAAGTAAAAATGTCTCCGGCATTTGATCGATCGTAAAATCAAAGCCTCCAATATTATTGGTCATATAGCTCTTCACTTTTGAAGCAGTAATAGACACACCGATCAAAGGTTCAGCGGTTTTTTGGTCAATTATGGTTCCTGTAAATTGCGTTTGCGATTGTAGAATATTTCCCGAAAGGATGAAAAAGAAAAGAAAAATTATTTGTATTGATCTCATGATGATAAATTTTAAAACCATTTAACTGCTTCTTTTCAGAAAGTCAAATAGAAACCGATTTACCTCACTTTAGTTATTCCTAAAATGAGAAGAAAAAATTGAAAATAATAGAATGGGAGAGAAGAGGATTCAAAAAA
>CAYTVR010000103.1:0-22864 GCA_964441245.1 uncultured Saprospiraceae bacterium
TAATTTCAGGAGATACGATTCGGGGGGAGCCTGTAGTCTCAACAAATGGTTCCGGCTTGGTAGAGTTTACAGGAATTGTAAATCAGCTTCAATTTAAAATTGGAAATTACTCTGCTGTTAATCAAGATGGTGCAGTTCAGTTTGCAATTAATGTTGGTTATACCTTATGTGCTGATATTGATTCTGATGGAGTACCAAGTATGTATGACCTCGATGCTGACAACGATGGAATTTTTGATGTAGATGAAGCTGGACATTCTGCGATTGACGCAAATGATGATGGAATCATAGATGGTGCAGCTAGTGCTTTTGGAACCAATGGATTATTTGATGCCCTCGAAACAGTTGCGGATAGTGATACGATTAATTATGCCATTGCCGATAGCGAATCTACACCTGATGGCATTTATGATGCTTATGAAATTGACGCTGATGAGGATACCTGTTTTGATGCTTTGGAGGAGAATGTTACAGATTTAGATGCAGATGGGATTGCTGGAACCGGAGTACCAAGCGTTGACCCTGCGAATGGATTAGTGACTACGATTACTTATGCTGCTCCAGCCAACAACATTTGGCAAAATCCTGCAAATGGTCCTTGTCTTACGGAAATTTGTGATGATGGAATTGATAATGATGCCGATGGTTTGATAGATTGTGTAGATCCAGATCCTGATTGTACTTGTTGTAATGCACAAGCACCAGTACTTACAAAAGAATAAGCTTTTTTTTAATCCTCCTCCCCTATTTCAGCAATACGATTTTCATCTAAATAGCTCCAATCGCATATTGCCAAACATCAAATCGAAAGCCTTCCTTGTCTTTTATCAATTTTTCAAACTGTTCCTTATAAATCGATTTGATAGCCACATCATCTAAAAAATAACTTTTGTGTAAGACCAGTTCATCACTCAAAGGATTTAAAGTATTAAGGATAGTCCAAACTTTATTGGTATTAAACTCCACAGCAATCTGATTGATTTCCTCTGCCTCATGTTCTGCTCGATCGCTCATCGCTTCTTTGGCTGCTGCTAAAGCTTCCGGCGTATAATCTTTAGGTGTTTCTAAGACGGCGACCAATTCTGTAGTAGATTTTAAAACGTATTTTCTTCTTAAGTCCATATCGTGAAGATACAAAAATTAAGATTTCAAATAAAATTATCTTTTCAGATTAATACCGTTTAAGAAAAGGTTGTGATTTGGTGCTAAAATGGTCTTCACAAAAATTCTTTGCAGTAAATTTTTCACAATAAACTCGAGCATCCGATTCACTAGCAAAGCCAGACATCAAAATTTTAAATCCAAGGTTTTTCGTTCTATCTTTATTATAGATATAGATTTTTTTATTGGGCTCTGCTTTTTGTAAACATCTAGCGGCATCCATCACTCTTTTTTCGTCTTGCACAACTGCTATTTGTATCACAGGATTTTGTGAACTTAGTCGTTCTACCCAACGAAAAACACCTTCTTCTGTACTCAACAATCTAAAATATTCATCATCGCTATTATCGATTCTTTTTGACGGATTCAGATTTATAGCATCCGTTTCTCTACTATTTTTATTAACGATACTTCTCATCATATTCATCATTTTTTCTTTGTCAACATATTGTTTAATCTCTCCTTCCTTTTCGCCATTAGCTAGAAAAAACTGAATACTAGGTGTTTCCACGATCCCTTTTGGAGTCAAATTGCTACAAGTCTTAGTTTGCTTGATGTTATCTTCTTGATATAGAAAATGCTTTTCAGCGTAAGCAATTATTTTTTGATCAGATAAGGTACAATCCATTTTTTTTGATTCCTTAGAAGTCGGATCGTATTGATAAATAAAATAAGGCTTATTCCATCTTTTAGCTAAATCAATTAATTCATTTTCACAACCTGACAAATAGGTTAAAGATTGACTGTCATCTACATTACAAGTCCAATCCATTGGAAAAGTTGCCCCTGCTTTTTGATTCGCTGCATCGGTTAATAACACTTTATAAAGTCCTTCTTTATCTAGGATTTTTTTAAGCCCTATAGATTGCTTTCCTCCTGACTCAAGAGCAGCTGAAATATCAACTGGTTTTCCTTTTTGTCCAATATCAATTTTAAAAGGAGCTTTCCCTCCTATAATATTTACGACCAAATTTTCGCCTGAACGTTCTATTCCTATTACAGGTGATGTATTATTAAAAACCGTAATCGCGTCTTGTTTAAAAGAGGTAGAAATTGATTTTTTATTTCCATCTCGAATGGTAAAAAGATATTTTCCTGGCTTCTGACAACAATCCTCCAAATCTATCAAATGTTTTCCTACTGACAAAAGGGTATCTTCAATCAGCTGTTTATTTTTCTTTTTTATATTCCATTCATAAGGTGCATTCCCACCAGCAACATTCACTTCTAATTGATCCTCATTTTTTTGCAATGACAAAGAAAGTACTTTAGGAGAATAAGCCTTTTCTGGATCCTTTTGGCATAAATAACGAATCTTATTTTTGGCTTCTAAAACATAAAATCCATCTGGACAATTTGTCAAATACGTTTGATAAGATTTACAATCATTTCCCTTTTTAGCTTCCTCCCAATATAATTGAGACAATTGTTCTTCCACCTTTTCTTTATGCCTGGATTTAGGATATTCTATAAGAAAATCTTCTAATTCACTTTGGTCGCCACAAAGATCATTTTCAACTAATTGTAATGCCGAATTAAAAGCCAAGTCCTCTTGATAATTTTGATACATGGTCCAACCACCAAAGCCCAAGGCACCACCAATACCTGCAGTCACAATCAAAGCAGGCAGACTCATTCCTAGAAAAGTAAGTCCTCTAATCAAACTTCTCCGTTTGGTAGGCGGAGGAGCTATACCTTTAGTCTTTGTTTCTTGAATCCTATTATCCACTAAAGAAAAGGCATAGTCCAATTCCTTTACTTTTTTAAGACTGGCTACTTCTTTTACCTCATAAGAAACGATATTAATTTCTTTATCAATAATGATATTCTTGGGGCGATCTTTACCATCTATTTTTTCGATAACTGCCACCTTTAAAAACAAAGGAAAAGTGCCTTCCTTTTTTGGTGTCACATAAAAAATCCATTCTGTATAATCATTGTGATTTACAAATTGTTCTGCATCAGTAATAGAAGTAACTTCAAAAAATTTCTCAGAAGTTGGTTCAACTAAAGAGACGTCTATAATATCACCAATCGTTCTATGTTCAACTTTAATATTTTCGTCAAGAATCAAATTATTATAGAGTTGTGATTCTTCAAATGCAATACGCACAAAACATTTAATCGATTTATGGACTTCCATTTTATCTGGAATCCGATGCATGATAGCCCCTTGATCATTTTTATTCTTCTTTTTAGAATGTTCCTCTTCTATCGCATTTAAAATTGGTTCAGTCTTATCTAAATCTAGATGAAGGTCCTCGGCAGAAAGATCTTTGATAAGGTATATTAAAGCCTTTTTAATCGTATTAGATTCGACGTTAGCGGCCTCTTTGGATATGATTTGTTCTGTTAGTAAACGATGTTGATTGGTATAATATCTACTTTCCAGTAAAATAACTTCATTGTAAAGGTCAGCCTCGAAGGGTATGAATTTCTTTAAAATTTTAAAAAGTAATTCTAGGCGTTCCTCGCTAATAAAATTCGTTGTTCTCTGTTGAAAATAATGTAGTGTTTTCATCGGTTCTCATTTACATCAAGTGATAGACCAAAGCTGATCTATCCTTGAGTGGAGTGTGTTTTGTACGTTTGTTTTTTAAAAACTAATTTGATTATTTAAAATCCTATAAGTCATTGAACTAAAAGTAAGTATATTCTTGAAAATAATTTACTTTATACTAAAATTTTTTAATTTCCTCATTTTACTACGAAAATTCATGCGTACGACAAGCTAGAGGCATAAGCTACTATATTTGATCGTTTTTTGTAAAAAACAAATACTAAACCAACCACCAAGCCAAATAAATAAAAGCATAAAACAAAGCCAAAACCAGTAAAGCAATCAATGCCGTAATCACGATGTTATATTTTCTATTTTCAAAGGCTGGTTCTACTTCGCTTGGGTTGACCGATTCGCCTTCCCAGATGGTCAAAGCTGCAACTTTTATATCATTCGACACTTGCAATAAAGCAGGAATCATGGCCAAGATAATGACCGTCACTATCAATAATCCATAAGCTACCGAAACAGCCATCGGAATAACCAATTGCGCACCCAAACTTTTTTCCAATACAATTGGACCTAGTCCTACAATAGTCGTCACTGAAGTCAAAACAATCGGTCGAAAACGAGACATCCCAGTATGATACAAAGCATCTGAAAAAGACGCTCCCGACTTAATTTTATCATTAAAAGTGGTAATAAAAACCAAAGCATCATTGACCAAAATTCCAATCAATGCCACCAGTCCTAAAAGGGACACTATACTTACCGGAAGATCCATCAGATAATGTCCTAGACTGACCCCCACAAAACCAAATGGAATAATCGCAAAAACAATCAAAGCTTGACTAACTGATTTAAAAGTCAAAACGATGATAAAAAAGATAATCGCAAAGGCGAGTGAGACCACCATTTTCATAGAACTCATCGTCTTTTTTTGTTCTCTACTTTGTCCATTATAGGATATAGAAACAGAAGGATATTTTTCCAAAATTGGTGGAACAACAATTTCTGCAATTTCACTCAACACACCTGAAATCGAGACTTTGCTATTCGCTGCTTCTGCTTCTATTCTAATTTCACGCTGACCATCCATATGATAAATATTCGTCACTCCTCTTGCTATCGAAAAATCCGCCAACTCTCCCAATGGAACAGATAATCCCATCGGATTACGAATATGCATATTCGCCAAACTATTGATATCCGAACGATCCTCTGATTGGTATCTTACCCAGACTTTCACCTCGTCTACTCCTCTTTGCAAACGTTGAATTTCGCCACCAAAAAATCCTTGTCGAACTTGTCGAATGACCTCGCCTAAAGTGAATCCTAGATTCTCTGCTTTTGGAGTCAAGGCTAAATTGATTTCCTTTAATCCTTCAAAGTTATTGGCGACTACATCGCGAATATCCTTCATCTTTTTCAAGGAACGTTCTAATTCTTCAACTGCTTTAGTCAAGGCTTCTTCATCCATGCCTAAAACAGAAATGTCTACTGGTTTTCCAAAAGCACCTTGCACACGATATTGTAAAGATTCTGCTTCATAAATTTTGCCGACTTTATCTCTCAAAACGCCTGTTAAATCTATAGCTGTCAATTCTCCTCGTTCTTCTGTAGGAAGCAAAGAAATAATCAATTGCCCTTGATTGCTTTTGGGGCCAACCTTCCTAACCATATTAACAAAAAGGTCCACACCATCGCCAAATCTTTCTTCCGCAAAAGTTTTGTTCAAGGCCAAAGCTCCGGTTTCGATCCGTTCTAATATTTCCGTAGTCACCTCAGCCCTTGTCCCTGCGGGCATTTTTAAATCAACAAAAAAACGTTCTGCGGGCATATTGGGAAAAAAGGTATTTCTAATCACACCGCCTTGCATCGCTCCTATACTAATCGCTAATCCTGCGACACAAATAGCGATCATCGGAAAAGGAAAATTGACAGCGAATTCCAACACTGGTTTATACGTCTTATCTCGAAGAAAATCCATCAACCGACTAAAGCTTCTTAAGATAATATTAGGTGCAAGGTCTCTACTCTTCAATGCCTTGGAATGGGCTACGTGTGCCGGTAAAATTAGAGCTCCTTCAACCAATGAAAAAATCAAACTAATGATGACCACTATCGCCAGTTCAATGCCAAATTCCCCCATACTTCCATCAATAAAAAAGAAGGCCGAAAATCCAATCACGGTCGTAATAATTGCACCAAAAACAGCCGGTAAAACTTCTAATGTTCCTTCCAAAGCCGCTTGCATTGGTGGCATTCCTTCTTCGTATTTTTGGTAAATATTTTCTGCAATGACAATCCCATCATCTACCAAAATTCCGATCACAATGATCATCCCAAATAAGGACATCAAATTGATGGTCACCCCAAAATAGCCTACAAAAATAAGCATGCCTGCAAAAGAAGTCGGGATCGCTAATCCTACCCAAAATGCTAATCGCCAATTGAGAAACAGAGCCAAAATAAGCACCACCAAAATAAAACCGATAATCCCATTATCACGCAAAAGATTGATCCGATCATTTAAAACTTCTGAGCCATCTTCGATGATACTTGCTTGAACAATCGTGTTTTTTTGATTGAAATCTTTTAGATAATTCCTCACCTCTTCAGTGATTTGCAATACATCTTCTCGAATCGTATTGCTCACCGTCATGACCACTGCTGGTTGTCCATTGAGATAAGAACGACTGGGCACATCTTCCTCCCATTGATCTTCGATATCTGCCACCTCATGTAATCTAACCACTCCACCATCAGGATTTGTTTTCACAACGATACCTCTTAAATCTTGGGCTAAATATTTTTTATTATTCGCTCTAATCAAAAGTTCTTCTTGATCGGATTTTATTTTACCTCCAGTGATTTCTAGGTTGTTGGCTCGAACTCGATTCAAGGCTTCATCAAAACTCAACTGGTAGCGACGAAGATCTGATTCTCGAAAACTAATTTCAATTTCTTCTTCTGGAAAACCGCTAATATCAACTTTGGTAATGCCATCAATGGCCAACAATTCTTGTTCTACCTTTCGGGAAACATTTTTCAACATCCGCAAATCTACTTTTCCGCTTAGCGCAAAATTCATAGCAAAACCAAGGTAATCTCGTTTGGCAATCACGGGACGTTCCATATCCGTTGGAAAGGAATTGATTTCATCTACTGCATTTTTTACATCTCGCAAAACCAAATCAGTCTCATAGCCTTTCAAAACATTAATCGAAATGATTCCTGCATTTTCAGAACTAATAGAAGCCATTCGTTCTACCCCATCCAATCCTTTAATATTTTCTTCAATTTTGGTGATGACTCCCTCCTCAATTTCAGCTGGAGAAGATCCAGGGTACACCACCTGAATCGTAATCAATCGAGCATCAATCTCTGGAATCAAAGTTGACTTCAAATTAATCAATCCAAAAAAACCAACCATAAAAAGGAAGAACATCAACGTATTCCCCACAATCGGATTTTCCAAAAAATATTTAATGATTCCTTTCAAATTTTAATTTTGACTACTAAGTAATAATGCAATTTATTGTTGTTTTTATGAAGTGGTCGCAGTCAGGTCAAGAGCACTCAATCGTATATAGGTACCACCTTTTGTCCTTCAAATAATCCTCTCGGGTCTTGATTCACCATCCAATTATCACTTCCAAAATCAGCAACATACACCCATTCTTGATCAAGATTTTGAATATTGATTTTTTGTAATTGAAGTATAGAATCTTTGACCGTATAAACATACTCTTGGTTGACGATATAATCTTTAGAAATTTTCACAACCTCTTTTAAAGGGCTCCCTTTTATTTGACCTTTCAAAAACATTCCTTCTTTTAATCCTTTACCGCTCACTTGAATGTAGACCAAAATACTTTGAGTCGTTGGATCAATTTGATTACTGATACGAGCGACTTTTCCCGTCCAAGACTGATTCGATATATCAGAGTTTAACACCACTACATTTCCAGCTTGAATGGCGGCTAAATCTTTTTCCCTGATCGGTGCTTCCAATTCGTAAAGGTTGGTATTCATCATCATCGCAAGTGGCTGACCGGGCATGACCATTGCTCCAGAAAAAATACTGGCTTGAGTAATGACTCCTGAGAAAGGAGCATAGATTTTATAATCTGCTAATTGTGCTTCTGCACTTTTTATATTGTAATATAAATTGTAAATATTTCGCGCAGCAACTAAAAATTTTTCTTGTTCGTTGGTAAGGGTAGGTAAGCTCTGTACTGGTTTTTCTACGTCAAACTCATCTATATATTTTTTCCAATTGACGAAGGCTGCTGGATGATCAATTTTTAAGTCAGGCATGATTAGCGTAATCGCATTGAGCAAACTACTTCTTAAGGCATATAAATTGTAAATTGCTTTTCTCTGATCAATATCAAACAATAGACTTCCTTTTTTAAAATACATTCCTTTTTTCAGCTCCGGGGAAGTCGCCAATAACACTCCAGAAACATTTGCAGAAAGATTGACTTGTCGATAAGCTTTGAGCCGACCATCAATAGTGATCTGATTTTCAGCCGTGGTTGCTTCTAACTGACGAACGGGCAGGGAACGAAGTACTTCCTTTTTAAGAGTATCATTGGAATCTATTTTTTTAGTATTGGCTAATTTTTTATAAATGCCCATTCCTACCAATAAAACTAAAAAAGTCAGTATGAGAGAGATAATCGTTTTACGTTTGTTCATCTATATCATTTCATTAAAAAAACAGCAATTTGTCCTGAAGACTTTGTGTCTAGTTATACAACAACTCAAAAACAATCAAGTTCTCAAATTTAAGGGGTCATTTCTATATTTCCTGTTTCCGGCTTATCCATTTTAAACTCAATTAAAACAAAAAAACTAACGATCAATACAGAAATAATTAAATAAAACATTATCACCCCATTTCCACCAGGTATCCATTCTCCGATACTAAACCAATCTCCTGTAAAATAAATAACACCAAAACCAAAAATTGATTTAATCATTTCCATCCAAATGGCATTCCGATCGCGATCCATCAATGAGGTATAACTATAGATCATCCAAAAAAGAAATCCTCCATACAAAAATAATTGAAGCGATGAAATATCCGCAATCAACAACATTAAATGCAACATCAATAAAGTGACGGTAACATATTGGAACCAAGACCAGAGATGTAAAGCAAGCGAAGCGGGAGTATTATACTTGACTTGTGTAAATGGATCAACCGTATATTCAATGGGATATTTTTCTTCTACATCTTTCGGACGCCAGCCAGTCGGCATCATCCATAAACGGATTTTGTCCCACCAATTTTCAGCATGCCAAGCATCCAAGCCTAATTGCCAAATATGTTGAACATTTATTTTTATTGGATTCCAAGTAGCTACCGCTCGTTTAACACCATAGACACAAGGTTCTTCTTCCAACTCTTCTTGAAAAGTACCAAAGATCCGATCCCAGACACAAAAAATTGCGGAAAGATTTTTATCTAAATAACAATCATTAATCGCATGATGTACACGATGCTGTGATGGTGTGACAATTATATATTCTAACCAACCCAATTTTGGAATCAATCGAGTATGATACCAAAACTGCATAAACAAATGAATCGGCGCAATTACTCCAATCACCTTTTCAGGTAAACCTAATAATGCTGCTGGAAATAAAAAAATAAAAGACAAACTAAGGATATTGGAAATGGGTTGACGCAAGGCACAAGCTGTATTAAATTCTTCACTACTATGATGTACCACATGTCTATTCCAAAAATAATTAATAGAATGGGACAAACGATGACTCCAATAAGAAGCAAAATCAATGGCAATAAAACTAAGTACCCAAACCAACCAAGTCGTTTCAAAATGAAAAAGAGCCACCCGATCAACCAACCAACCGTAACTCACAATGATCACCGTCAATTGTAACACACTTTTAAGGGTATTGGTAGAACCAGAGCTTAGGCTAGAAATGGTGTCCATACTTCTAAAGGTATACTTCCCCATCCAAGAAGCTACCAAATATTCAATCAGAATGATCAAAGCAAAGATTGGAATCGCAATTAAAAGGACTTGTGCATATGCATCCATTTCTATCTGGGTTTTATAGAAAAGCTAAAATAGAATAAAAAAGTAGGAATTTGAATTTTTAAAGCTTGGTTAGAACAAAAAAAAATTATTTTTGTTGCAAATTCCACACAGCTTTGCCCTTTTACAAGATGACGCATTTTCAAACTTTCGTTTAAAAGACATTATAGCCTATTATGTCCGACTAAAAACATAATATCAAGTTAATATCTCGTTATCTTTACCACTTATATATTAAAAAACGCTTAAAATAGTAGAATTAGCTATTTTGTCGAACTTAGTAAACTATAAAATTACAGACTTATATGAGTTATTTAGATGTAACAGAAGATGTCTATAAAAAGGCAGCAGAAACGCCAGATGTTGGATTATGCTGTACCACTTCACCTGTTTGGAAATTACCGGAGTTAGAAATTCCTTCTATCATGCAGCAAATGAATTACGGCTGTGGAACCACTGTGAATCCCCGTGATTTGGTGGATCAACCCAAAATTCTTTATGTTGGTGTAGGTGGTGGCATGGAGGTCTTGCAATTTGCTTACTTTAGTCGACAAAAGTCTGGTGTGATCGGTATTGATATCGTTGACGAAATGTTAGAAGCTTGTGATAAAAATTTAATCGAAGCGGAAGATAGCAATCCTTGGTTCAAAAGATCTTTTGTTGATCTTAAAAAAGGGACTGCTCTTGCACTACCGGTTGAAGATGAATCTATTGATGTAGCTGCACAAAATTGTCTTTTCAATATTTTTGAAAAAGAAGATTTGAAGAAAGCCCTCAAAGAAATTTATCGAGTGCTAAAACCAAATGGTCGACTCGTATTATCTGATCCTATTTGCGACCAATTCATGCCAGAGAACCTTCGACAAGACGCCAAACTACGCGCTTTGTGTTTGAGTGGTTCTTTACCTTTACAGGAATATTTAGACATGATTACTTCCGTTGGATTTGGTACGGTAGAAGTTCGAGCTCGAATTCCTTATCGAGTTTTAAGTCCCAATCATTACGACACAGATGAAATTATTTTCATAGAAAGCGTAGAAGTTGCAGCGATTAAAGATCCAATGCCAGAAGATGGGCCCTGTATATTCACTGGAAAGTCGGCTATCTATTATGGCAACGAAGAATTTCTAGATGACCATAAAGGACATGTTCTTTTAGCCAATCAACCTTTGGCCGTTTGCGATAAAACGGCGAATGCATTGGCATCATTAGGCAACAAAGATATCTTCATTTCTGAATCTACTTATCATTACAATGGCGGTGGTTGCTGCTAAAAAACAAACTCGACTAACATTGTTGCTTTGAGCAATAATCTTAACTCATCAAAATACTTAATACTCGAACACGCTAATACACTAACAAATTAATACTAAATAAAATGGCAGACGAATATTTTAATCCAGGAGATCTCAAAAAATTTGGAAACATCACAGAACATCAACCAGAAATGGGAAAGAAGTTCTTTGATTGGTATGGCTCCGTCTTCAATGGAGATACCGCTTTGACAGAAAGAGAAAAAGCATTGATCGCTTTAGCGGTTTCTCATGCCGTTCAATGTCCCTATTGTATCGATGCTTATACCAGTGGTTGTTTAGAAAAAGGAGCCGACGAAGAACAAATGATGGAAGCCATTCATGTGGCAGCAGCTATCAAAGGTGGCTCAACCCTTGTTTACGGAGTACAAATGATGAATCACGCAGACAAATTATCAATGTAGTAATAGTGTGTGTGTGTTAAAGTGTTCATGTGCGTTCTTAACAGAAATAAATCTTCGAACTTGAACACTTTAACACCTTAAAACATGAACACTACTTAACATCAAATCATGGCCATCAAACAAAAAACAAAGTCGTTACGAGCAAAAGGAAATGACTTATCAGATAGTTTTTTTCAATTAAAGGTGCTAAACGGACAGGAGAAAAACACCATTGATCTTCCCAAGTTTACGGATCGTTTAAAGGAACAGAATAAGTTTCCACTAAAACCTGCGACCTTAGAAATTTTTCAACTCAATATTGGAAAACTATGCAATCAAACGTGTGCCCATTGCCATGTTGATGCAGGACCAGATCGCAAAGAAGAAAATATGGGCAGAGCTGGTTTGGAAAAATGCTTGGAGATCATCGCTAGTGTTCCGACCATTCATACCGTTGATATTACAGGTGGTGCGCCAGAAATGAATGCCCATTTTCGCTGGTTTGTCGAAGAAGTTCGAAAGCTGGGTAAAAAAGTCATGAATCGTTGCAATTTAACTATTTTAGTAGCCAATAAAAAGTACAAAGATCTTCCAATATTCTTTGCTAAAAACCAAGTACATCTTGTTTCTTCACTCCCCTACTTTTCTCAAAAGAGAACCGATAGCCAACGAGGAGATGGTGTATTTGAAGATTCTATCAAAGCCTTAAAAATGCTCAATGAAGTGGGCTACGGAAAAGAAGAAAGTGAACTGTTATTAGATTTGGTTTACAATCCTTCAGGAGCATTTCTTCCTGCTTCACAGGAAACCCTTCAAGCGGAATTCAAAAGACAACTCAAACGTAAATTTGACATCACTTTCAATTCATTATTTGCAATCACCAACTTACCTATCAGCCGTTTTCTAGATTACCTTTTAGAATCTAAAAACTATGAAGAGTATATGGAAAAGTTAGTCGAAGCTTATAATCCAATGACGGTGGATGGCCTGATGTGTCGAAATACCATTTCTGTTGGTTGGGATGGCTATATCCACGATTGTGATTTTAATCAAATGCTCGATTTACGCGTTGCCGCAAATGGTCAACATATTGATGATTTTGATTTAGAAGCCTTAAACAACAGGGACATTGTTTTGAATCAACATTGTTATGGTTGTACTGCCGGTGCAGGATCAAGTTGTGGAGGAGAGATTGCCTAGCGGTAATTGAATGATTGAATTTTGAATAATTGAATGGCACTCTATCGCAGATTATACGTTAAAGGGCCATTCAATTATTCACTCATTCAAAACTCAATCATTATCCCTCCTCTACTGGTAAATCCAATCGTTGCGCCCAATCAGTCCAAGATCCATCATACACCGCTTTATCCAAGTAACCAGCTACCTGCGCGGCAAAATAAATCACAGCAGCCGTGATTCCGGAACCGCAAGTACAAATTATCTTTTGATCTTCTACGCCTAATTTTTTAAAAATCGTTTGTAACTCTTTTGTCGAAAGCAAATGACCCTCTTTTATTAATTCAGAATAAGGTAGACTTTTAGAATTAGGAATATGTCCTCCCCGAAGATGTGCTCGTGGCTCAGGACTTGTAGCATTAAACCGTCCACTTGAACGAGCATCCAAAATCAGGCAATCTTTTTGATTCATCGCTATGGCCACTTCCGCTGCGTTTTTGACTAACTCAGTTTGGAATGTCGCCTCAAAATCACCTTGTTCAAAATCCTGCTTTTCTTTTGTTATACAAATATGATCCGCTTTTTTCCACGCAGGTAACCCACCATCCAAAATAGCAACCGCCTCGTGCCCCATTGTTTGAAACATCCACCAAACTCTAGGACTAGAATAAATGCCCCAACAATCATAGACAACTATTTTGCTCTGTTTATTAATCCCCAGTTTGCGACAAGCTTGACTAAACGTTTGAGGGGAAGGAAGCGTATTCGGCAAATTACTTTCTAGATCAGAAAACACTTTTTTAATATCAAAGAACCGAGCCTTAGGAATTCGAATATCTAAATATTCCGTCGGTGCTACACCTCCAACTTTATTGATCGTACCATCTAAAATAACCAGATCAGGATGATCTAAATTTTCAGCTAACCAGTCAACAGTCACTAAAGGATAGGGAATTATTAAGTCCGTCATTTATGATGATAATTTTATTATAAAATGATCCATGAATAGATTACTCCTTTACATCAATTTCCAAGTAAGAAGCATTTTCCGAATCATGAAAAACGCGTTGAGTAGCTTTTATAAAATCGGCTTCATCTGCATAAAAAATATTGTCCACAAAAGTCTGAGGATTTCGATCAATCAAAGGAAACCAAGTACTCTGGATATGGATCATGATGCGGTGTCCTTTTTTAAACGTATGCAATACATCTTGTAAAGGCAATTCAATAGTTGTAATTTCATTGGGAATAAAAGCTTCAGGTCGTTCAAAACTATTGCGATAGCGACCACGAATCACTTCACTACGGACCATTTGTTCAAAGTGTCCCATTTTAATATGTTCCGGATTGTCTTCAAAATCTGGGGTATCACCAGGATACACGTCAATCAATTTGACCACCCAATCTGAATCTGTTCCAGAAGTAGATACTTTTAATTTAGATAAAATTTCTCCGCTTAAGGTGATATCATTTTCTAATGGTTCGCTTTGAAAAGTCAACACATCAGGACGTCGACTTGCAAATCTTTGATCTCCCGTCATGTAGGGACGAGGAGTAAATCCCATAGAAATTTCTTCTTTAAAAGGGACTGGTTTTGCAGGATCACTGATGTACTCAGAATACCCTTCCTTGTTAGTGGGTGCAATATCCCAACTTAACTTTCCATCTTTTCGTAGATACAATTTCTTCTTTTGAATATTCTGCGGTGGCCATGTTTTTAATAAGTCCCATTTCTTAGCACCGGTATCATACATGTAAGCTTCTGGCAGGTCAGGTTGACCATTTCCTTTAAGGTGTGCCATAAAGAAATCAAATTCAATTTTCTTTTGAAAAAAATCAGAAATATCATCCCCAAAATGCACCCAGCCAATCGTCGCTCGTTTTTTATCTCTTGCCCAATCACCATGACTCCATGGCCCCATCACAATCGTATTTTGAATACCCGGATTATTCTTTTCAATCGTTTTATAAGTCATCAAAGGACCATACAAATCTTCTGCATCAAACCAACCACCTACGGTCATGATGGGATGCTTAATGTTTTTTAGATGAGGTAGAATATCTCGTTTTTGCCAAAAGGCATCATAGTTAGGATGGTCTTTTAGCTGTTGCCAAAAAAAGTTATCCTTTCCATATATTTTATCTCCATTTTTCAAAGGTCCCATTTCTAAAAAAAAGCGATACATATCTGGCGTTCCCGGATCGTATATAGGATACCAAGATTCTTTAGTTGGTCCATCTTTTTGATAACCAAAAACAGTTGTGGCCATAAAGTAACTCAACAAATAAGCCCCTCGATGATGGAAATCATCAAAATAAAAATCAGCGATCGGTGCTTGAGGAGAAGAAGCTTTCAGTGCAGGATGTGCCTCCACTGCACCAACAGTCGTATAAAATCCAGGATAAGAAATTCCCCACTGTCCCACTCGACCATTATGGTAGGCAACATTCTTTATCAACCAATCAATAGAATCATAAGTATCCGAACTTTCATCAATATCCGCATTCGATTTTTTCTCGGGAACTTGTGGTCGCATATTATCATAGGATCCTTCTGACATCCACCTTCCTCGAACATCTTGATAAACCACAATAAATCCTTCTTCCATCAAATACTTCGATGGGCCCACTTTTTCAGGAAACGCCTCGGCTCCATATGGCTTACAACTATAAGGTGTTCGTTTTAAAAGTATGGGATAGGTTTTTGTTGGTGAAGCGTCTTTTGGAGTATAAATCGCTGTGAACAGTTGAACACCATCGCGCACCTTGATATAGACTTCTTTTTTGGTATATCGTGCTTGGACTGTATTCGGTTCTACTAATACTTCGCTTACTGGTTTAGTAGATTTTACACCACTTAAATCTTTAGTAGATTTACAGGACCAGGAACTAATACTTAACCATAGAAAAAATAGAAATAAAAGGGATTTTTGTCTCTTCATTTTTTTTTATTCGAAGATAGTAAAATTGTATGAAATTAAATCATAGATAAAACTCAAACAAATTCTAAATCTATATAAAAACACTCCCCATAAGTGCCAATGAATCCTTACCTTTACAAAAACACACGATGCAAATGACGAGTTCTATACAACATACCACACGATTTACGGACGAAGACATTCACTTATTCCGCAATGGAAAGCATTTTCGAATTTATGAAAAATTAGGAAGTCACCTCATGGAAGTTGATGGTGTCAAAGGCTGTTACTTTGCGGTTTGGGCTCCCAACGGAAAAGAAGTTTCTGTTATTGGTAATTTCAATCACTGGAATGAAACCAATCATCCATTATTTCCCCGATGGGATGGCTCTGGAATCTGGGAAGGATTCATTCCTAACATTACTCACGGCACCTTATACAAGTATCATATGCTTGCGCCCGATGGTCGTCATCTTCAAACCGGTGATCCATATGCTCGTCGATGGGAAACCCCACCAAATACAGCTTCAGTTGTTTGGGAATTAGACTATAAGTGGGAGGATCAAAAATGGCTCAAAGCAAGAAAGAAAAAAATAGGAACGGCACAACCCTATTCAGTCTATGAGGTACATTTAGGATCTTGGAAAAAATATGCCATTGATCGATCTCTAAGTTATGTAGAATTAGCTACGGAGTTTGTCAAATATGTTCAGGAGATGGGCTTTACGCATGTGGAGTTTATGCCTGTAATGGAGTATCCCTATTCTCCTTCTTGGGGCTATCAATTGATCGGATATTTTGCGCCAAGCAGTCGATTTGGTACACCAGAAGAATTCATGTTTTTAGTAGATGCCTTGCACCAAGCAGATATTGGCGTTTTACTCGATTGGGTGCCTTCTCACTTTCCTGCAGATGCACATGGTCTAGCAGATTTTGATGGAACCCATTTGTACGATCATGCTGATCCTCGACAAGGTTGGCATCCAGATTGGAAGAGTTGTATTTTCAATTATGGTCGTCCTGAAGTTAGGTCTTTTTTGATTTCCAATGCTTTATTTTGGTTAGAATTATATCATGCTGACGGACTGCGAGTGGATGCAGTCGCTTCGATGCTTTATCTTGATTATTCCAGAGATGAAGGTCAGTGGATTCCTAATATTTATGGTGGAAATGAAAACTTAGAAGCCATTGCTTTTCTCAAAGAATTCAATGAAACGGTTTATAGTGAATATCCTGACACGGTGACCATTGCCGAAGAATCTACTGCATTTAGTGGTGTCTCTCGACCAACTTATGATGGCGGATTAGGCTTTGGCCAAAAATGGATGATGGGTTGGATGCACGATACTTTAAACTACTTTAACAGAAATCCCATCTACCGTCGTTTTCATCAAGATGAATTGACTTTTAGTTTGGTTTATGCCTTTACGGAAAATTTTATGCTCCCTCTGTCTCACGATGAAGTGGTACATGGAAAAGGTTCATTGATCAATCGAATGCCTGGTGATGAATGGCAAAAATTTGCCAACCTTCGTACGCTTTTTGGATACATGATGACTCATCCGGGAACAAAATTATTATTCATGGGTGGTGAGTTTGCACAAACTTCTGAGTGGAGTTTTGAGCAAGGGCTCAATTGGGATTTACTCCAAAACGAGCTTAATAAAGGTATGCAAACCTTGTTCAAAGACTTAAATCATTATTATCAAAAAACACCTGCTTTATATCAGAAACAATTTGAACCAGCAGGTTTTGAATGGATTGATTATGGTGACCGAGAAAATTGTGTGTTGGCTTACCTACGTAAAGGAGAAGATAATGTCAAACCAGTTTTAGTCGTTTGCAACTTAACTCCAGTAATCCAAGAAACATACAAAATCGGTGTTCCGCAAAGCGGACAATGGCAAGAAATCCTCAACTCTGACGATCAAAAATATGGTGGAAGTGGACAATTAAATGACACTAAAATTAAATCCGTCAAAGAAGAATGGCATGGTAGACCGCACCACATCCAAATCAAATTAGCTCCATTAGCGATGATGATTTTAGAACCTGTTCGGCTAAAAAAAGTCCCCGTAAAAAAGAAAAAAAGTATTTCAAAAAAACAACTAAGAAAAAGTAAGTAGCGAAATTATTTAAAATGACATTCAAAAGAAATATGAATCGTTCCTAATTTTTTAGACTTATCCCAATAGACGAAAAAGTTCAAATCATCATGAATTTCAGAGCTTCAAAAGTCGTATGAGAACACTGATTAAACAGATTACTTAGATCCCGCAGATTTCTCTACTAATGCGCTCTTCGATCGCCAGAAAAATCTGCGTGATCTAAGTAATCAACAAAATCTGTGTGCCATTTTCAGCATCAAAATCGTCAATCTAAAATACTTTAATACGTAAATAAATATTAGGAATAACTCATATTCATTTATAAGAAATGAATCGCTCCAAATCCTAAAAAAATCAAAATCCAATCGTCAATCCTAATAAATAATTTCGACCAGCCTGTGGATACATTCCGGTCAAATTATAAATATTATTTCCTTCCAACTGTGTAGATGGATCATCCAATCGTCCATCATATCCTGCAGAAGAATATCGATAGGTCCAAGCATTAGAGGAATATCGATTATCAAAAATATTTCTGATCAATAATGTAAGCGCTACATTTTTCAACACGCCCGTTTTCATTTGATACCCAAGCCGAAAATCACTAAAAAAGTAAGCATCTAATTTCGTACTTTCATTGGAAGTATTATCAATAAATTGCTCTCCTACATATTTATTCATCAATGAAAAACTCAAGGATTGATTATCCATATTGTGCAACACATCATAGCTCAGATTAGCGCCGAAAACCACACTAGGAGAAAAAGATAAATCTGTATCTTCATGCTCAATTTTTAGTTGTTCATAAGGAGGATCCCAACTATCCACAAACTCCGTAAAAGATGGAATTTTATTTTGACTCAAAGTCACATTACCCGCTAATTGTAAACCATTTACAATTTCCACTACGCCATCTATCTCTAAACCTAATCGATAACTTTTATCTACATTAATTCTAGTAAATTCTCCAACATCATTGATTTGACCGTTCAATACCAATTGGTCTTTATAGGCCATGTGGTATAGATTGATACCAAAAGAATGCTTCCCTCGATTTTGTCGATAGCCCAATTCTGTATTAAACAAAGTTTCATGATTCGGTCGACTTGTAGGAGTTGATTCTGTATAATCACTTCGGTTGGGTTCTCGATTAGCTACCGCAAAGGATCCATAAAAACGACTGGTATTCGTTGGGGTAAAGACCACTCCTAGCTTTGGATTGAAAAAATGCAATTGGTCATCCTGAGTTACATTCGAACCATCATTGTCAAAGCCTAAAAACTCATAATTGATGTACCTATATTGTAAGTCCAAGTATCCACTCCACTTTTCTGCAAAGCGATAATTTACTTTCGTAAAAATATTAAAATCGAATTTATCTCCATCGTTATCATAATATCTCGGCGCATCTTTTAGATCACTAGTTGCCTCCGTCCATATAATTTCACCATAGTGTCCTCCATCATATTTATTCAATGCACCACCGATGGTCAAGGCTGTCTTTTGTGCCAAATCATTATAATTTAAAGCATAAGTCACTCCGTAAAAATGGTTGTCCAACCAGCGACGTCGAATTAAATCTCCTTCGATAGTATCTGCAACATTGACATTAAATTCAGATAGGTTTTCCCATCTTTTATATTGTTCGAAAAATCCTTTTCCACGTGTGTAGTGAAAAGCCATATCAGCGTTCCATTGATCATTTATTTTTCGATTGTACAATAGTTGATAATGAGTTTGCGTATAATCATCTACTTCATTATCATGAGGTTCCTCAAGTTTTTCCATTCCAGCCGAATTAAATGTTTCATCAATTTCAAAAGCCCGTTTTCCTTCATCATTTAAGGTCGGGTTATCAATATCAGTAAATTGAATCGGTACGCCATTCCATGCTTGATAAGTCACTTCATGACCAGAAAAAACATGTAAACTCAAGGATTGTTTTTCTCCTAAGTAAGCTCCTGAGGCATAAAAAGAAAGTAAATCTGCAGCTCCTCTATCAATAAATCCATCAGAGTTAATTTTTGAAAGACGACCATCAAAAGCAAACTTATTATTGATCAAACCAGTACCTCCTTGCAAATTGATTTTTCTTGTCCCGAATGATCCAATAGATCCAGAAATACTTCCATAAGCTTCTGTCTTCAATTGAGTCGTACTCATATTAATGGTGGCACCAAATGCTCCAGCACCATTAGTGGACGTTCCAACACCTCTTTGAATTTGAACTTGATCCGTCGAACTCGCAAAGTCAGGCAAATCTACCCAAAAGGTTCCTTGCGATTCTGAATCATTCAAAGGAATACCATTGATGCTTACATTGATCCGACTAGGATCTGTTCCACGGATTCGAATTCCGGTATAACCAATTCCCGTTCCCGCATCCGAAGTCACGACAGCCGAAGGCGTCCATCGAAGTAAATAAGGAACATCCTGACCAAGGTTTAATTTTTCTAATTCTTCTTTTGAAACATTAGAGTAAGTCATTGGTATATTTTTATCTACCCAAGATCCCGTTACCACAACTGGTAAAATCGCAAATGTCGTAGCATTGAGAACAAAGTCCAATTGTTGTCTACTTCCATTTTTCAAGCTAATGTCTTTCTCTACCGTTTCATATCCAAGATAACTCACCACCAAAGTGTAATCTCCATCTGCTAGATTCGCAAAACGAAAAAAACCATCTGGATCAGACATCGAACCAATTTCTAAATTTTTCAATTCAATCGTTGCCCCTGGCAAAGGTTCTTGTTGACTATCTGTTACATTTCCGAACAGATTGTTTTGTGCATTTAGCATACCAGACCAAGCAAGCATGGCCAGTAGCATCCATAAATTTTTCATAAAATAATTTTAAATTCGAGCTTCCTTCAAAAATTAATTCTCTCCCGAATCCTGATAACTATTGGGACGGGATCGATTTTTAACGAAGGTTGTAAGTGTTTGAAAAAACGTCAAACAAGTCAAAAATCGAGATCAATAGAGAGAATTAATTGTTGAACATAACTTAGTAAAATAATTCCCAAACTTAGGGGTTAAGATTGGTACTTACTTCTACACCGTTTCTACATCCAGAAAATGATGATAAACATATCATAAATTCTAAGAGTAGATTTTTCCCTACCTGGCATTACCCGGGCAGGTTCGATGGGTATGATCTCAGCCGGTAGATTTATTTATTGATGCTAAAATCAATAAAATAAAAAGGTACGGCACCCCAATAAGAAGCCACAAAGATAGTTTGATTAAAATAAAAAAAGAAAGGAAAGTATAAATAAATAAGCTAAAAACAGATTTGCTTTTCTACCATTTATAATTCAAAGACACCTCTAATCTCTAATAAAAAATAAAACTTATTCTAAATATTTATTTATCCATAAAACAGCTCGAGACAATCGCTCCTCCTCTCCCCCGTTTAAAACGACATAAGGCACCTTCAACTCTTTCAATTCCATTTCATAAATCCCAAACAAACAATCTCGTTCTTCTGGATGCTCTCGTTGTGGATCATAAGTCCAAGGCACATCAATCCCACACAAAAAATAAATATCAGGTTTCGATTTTTGTAATTGTTCTAATATCCATGAATCACAAACACCATATTTATATTCTGACCAAATTTTAATCGTCAGCAAATCAGTATCACAAATCATCAAAACTGGTTGACTTAGCCTTCCCTTTTTTTCCAAATCAATTTGTCCTTTCGCAATCAATAGCAAATCATCCTGCACATAAGATCGGTCAAGTTCATCAATAAATATGCGAGCAAATTCATCACAAATAGCAGCTACTTGATAATGTTTTGCCAATGAACTAACCAAACTTGTCTTCCCTGTAGACTCCGGCCCCGTAACAACTATTTTTCTCATAAAAAAAATACTTTAATTCATTTTGATTGTTTTATTGCTCTTTTTCATTTCAAACTAACATATTATACTTTCAAAAATGTCGTTAACGTTACATTTTTTCTTAAATTAGGCACGAATGTGATATTTTCGTGATATTTCCGTGATTAATCCTTAACACTTATACGCTTTCTTTGTTAACTGAATCCAGAAACTGTTTAATACGAAGCTAAAGACCAAATAACCTGCTCTCTACTCAAAAAGAGTTCTTTTTGTCTTTTAGTTTCTAACAAGGTAATAGAACTTTTTCTGGTTCATACCAATTGTCACTACTTAATTCTTTACAATCTAACTTATTGAAGACTACTTCATCTCAGGAGTAGAATTTAGTCTTATTTCATTAATTAAAACCATCCATTATGAAAAGAAACATCTTGTACACTTGTTGTTTACTGCTCTGTTTTTACTTTTCGAGCAACGCCAACAACCTAACCCCAGATTTATTAATCTCCGAAAAAGATGAGATCAATAATATCGATTGTGAAGCTGAAGGTGGACATTTATCTACCGACGATCCTACTGAAATTTGTCCTGGTGACGGTAATCCTAATACCATTGATGTTACCCTTACGGGAAATGTAGGCTCCAACTCTGTTTGGGCCATTACAGATAATGAATTTATTATTCTAGCATTACCTTCGGGACCTCCTTTTAATTTTGATGATGCACCTCCAGGTGTTTGCAGAATTTATCACTTAAGCTATGAAGAAAGTGTAAGTGGTCTTGAATTAGGTGAAAATATTTGCTTACTAGAAGGGGAATGTTTTGATCTTTCCAAGTCCCTTAAAGTAAGACGAATCGGAACGGAGGGTGGAGAAATTACAACCAACGACCCGACAGAAATTTGCGCAGGTGACGGCGAAGATGATTACATCAATGTACATCTTTCTGATGATGATGGTGATAACTCCGCATGGGTCATCACTGATGAAAATTTAAATATCCTTGAGTTACCAGATCATCCTCCTTTTAATTTTGAAGGTGCAGGTGCTGGTACTTGTTTAATATGGCACTTAAGTTTTGAAGATGGTTTAGAAGGAGCAATGGTAGGTGCCAACGCTGGTGACCTTGTAGGTTGCTTTGACCTTTCTAATCCCATTACTGTTACAAGATCATCAGGAGCAGATTGCGATGATTCTTGTATCGCCAATGGTGGTGAAATTTCCACAATGGATCCAACTGAAATTTGCGCAGGTGACGGTATTGCTGATCCCATCAATGTTACACTAACTGGTGAGGAAGGGACCAACTCCGCTTGGGTTATTACTGATCCTGATTTAAATATTCTTGGACTACCTGCTGGACCTCCTTTCGATT
>CAYTVR010000104.1:0-22746 GCA_964441245.1 uncultured Saprospiraceae bacterium
TATTTCGTTTCGATTGCTTGTCCGTTAAAATAGTAATATTTTTTCACATATTAATTATTAGACAAGCCATAGATCAAAGTCTTCTTTCCTTTTTTGAACTAGCGCAAGTTTTGTTTTGCTAACATTTTCCATAATTGTATGGTTTCAACGGCTTCTTTTACATCATGAGCACGGAGAATTTTAGCGCCATTATTGAGCGACTCCATGTGTAAAGCTGTAGTTCCGTTTAAAGCTTCTTTTGTACTGGTTTTTAGGAATTTATAAATCATTGACTTTCGAGAAAGTCCAACTAACAAGGGAAGACCTAAAATCCGGAAAGCATTTAAATTCTTTAACAAATCATAGTTGTGCTCAATCGTTTTTCCAAAACCAAAGCCAACATCTAGAATGATATCTTTCATGCCTAAAGCTCTTAATTGACCGACTTTTTCGATAAAAAAATCAAGTACTTCAATTACTACATCATCATAAGTTGGGTCTTTTTGCATAGACTTGGGTTCTCCTTTCATATGCATCAAAACGTATGGAACAGAATATTCTGCAACAGTATGGAGCAATTGATCGTCAAACTGACCAAAGGAAATGTCATTGATGATTCCTACTCCAGCTTCAATACTTTGACGAGCCACGCTAGATCGAACCGTATCCACAGAAATGATCGTTTCCGGAAAATTTTGGAGAATGAGTTCAACAACTGGTAATACTCTTTCTAGCTCCTCTCCTTCTTCTACAGTCGCTGCTCCAGGCCGAGAAGACATGCCACCAACATCAATGATTCGAGCACCTTCTTGGAGCATTTTTTCTACCTGAACTAAAATCGTATCTGTCGTTTTGTATCGACCTCCGTCAAAAAAAGAATCAGGAGTAACGTTTAATATTCCCATAACAATGGGATCTTGAAGACTGAGTATTTTTCCGTTACAGTTTAGGGTCGTTTGTTGATGTAGCATTCTGAAATTATTGTACTGACTTAAAAGACGATTTGCAAAGAAAGAAAACTTTTAAAGCTTTACAAGAATCAATGGTAAAAAGATGAAATGAATCCTACTATAAAAAGGAAAGTCGTGACGTTCCAAAAGAACGACACGACTTTATCATCACAGAAAACTAACTATCTTATTTTAACTAAGGGCTAAATAATTTCGAAACATGGTGATTCCTATATTATTTGCTCCTTACACTAAATAAACGCCCTACCTTAGTTTTGCGCTGCTTTTAGCATTAAAAAAATTAAATATTTTAATGATATTTCAAGGATTCTTATGATATTTCGTCGATTTGAAAAGTCTAGCCTTAAATAATAAGATCAACTGTAGACAAATTACTATATTACACTATGTGTATTCCTCAAAAAATCATCTAATTATTACTATTCAATAAATGAGTGGCAAAAGGCAAGATATTTGAATTATTCATTTAGATGTGAACAAAATAGGTGACGAACATTTTTTTTCCCGTCCCTAAATTAATACACCAAATTAAAAGATCATCTTTTGTTTATTTCAAGCTAAGTGATACATCTAGGCTTTTGCGGAAGCGCTCAAACGATAAATATTAAATTGATTCATCATGTCTGAAGGAGAACACAAATCATCTCGTAAAATGGGTATTGGCAGCTTAATGCTCTATACCTTAATCATTTCAATTGGAGGTATTCTGTTTTACAATTATTTTAAGAATACACAAGGAATTGGCGACTATACTGCTGTACCGAAGGAAATGCAAATCAGTTATGTTCCGGCTGATTTTGATTATGAAATGGATGAAGAAACCACCTTGGCCGTCCTTTCCAATCCACACCGATATCATCGGGAATTCAATGACTTGATTTATAACTTCAACCTTTCATTGATCTATCATGTTGCAGATCGAATGGCACTAGAAGATAGTTTGAAAGTACAAATTGTCCCAGAATATGATAAGCACCATTCTTACCTTAAACAACTATACTTCAATGATTTTATCAATATCCGAGATACCTCTGCCAATGAATATGAAGCTTGGTATGGAAATGAAGGAACAAGTGCTGTAGAAGTAATGCATGAAGTAGCGGCAAAATATACTTGTTTTCTTGTCAATCATGTGATCATGTCTATTTTGAATACCACTGAAGGTAAATTTATGGGAAAAGGTAGAAAAGTAGACACCCCTTGCGGTATTGCCATGACAGAAGGACTCACACCGATGATCAAACGATTACAATCACGCGCTGCCATTCAAGATTTTAGTCGATCTAAAGGAATGATGGAAGAAAAGGTAGAACGAGTTATCTCCGAATTGGCGACGATGGAAGTGCGAGATAAAAAAGGCATCAACAAACAAATGCAAACCAAAATCTGGGGAATGTCTGTTTCCTCAACGGATATTGAAGTGTCTGCGATTAGTATCTTAAAAGTAGGATTTAAACTGGATAAATTCTTTGACCTTAACTTAAATAGTAAAAAGAAAACCGTCACCGTTACCCTTCCCAATCCACAGATTCTATCTCATGAAGTTTATCCTAAAGTTGACAAGTTAGATATTGGTTGGCTCCGAGAAGTGGATACAGAGGATTTCAATCGAAACTTCAATATCCTTCGACGAGAATTTCGAAGAGAAGCAGTAGAAAGTGATATTATGGATAAATCCAAAATACAAGCAGAAGAATTAATGTCAATGATGTTGATGCCTCTGGTTGCTAATATTGGTAAGCAATATAAATTAAAAGTCAAATTCAAAAGATTCAGAAGTCCTGCCAATGAAGAAATGGCCACCGAGTTATCTTCTAGTGAGCCCTCTTCTAATCAACGTGCCCGAAAAGAGGATATTCCTTTTGAATAAAAAAATACCATTTCGCGAAAGCGAACTTATTCTCGCTGAATAAAACATTGATCTTCTTTAAATATAAAGGATTTGCCTGATAAATTTGATTTTGAATGTTAATGACCTTAGATGTAACATTACCTCTCAAATTTCTTAAAATATAGAAAATTGCCTTCTTTCGTAAAACGGCAAAATTATTGTGACCATGTAATTAGATGATAAAACAACACATGCAAAGGTTGCAAATATTCACCAATTCCCCTTTTCACTCCAATATTGAACGAATAATAGACTTGCTTCAAAATATTTAGAAGTAAACTTCATTCCCCAAAAGTACTCCCCAATAAGACCTATTTAAATTAAATTTAATTTGTTTGCTTAGCCTAAAGATCTTAGTTTTGTGGCTACAACACCTGAACATATGAAATATTTACTCATTCCATTATTATTGCTTTTCAGCATCCAAATTTTTGGACAGGATAAAGAATTCATTGCGACTAACAATGCTAGGAAATCTATGCAAATTGCTCAAGATTTAGTCAATTCAGGTAAACTAGAAAAAGCGCGCAAACAATTAAGACATACCACTAAACTAAAGAAAGATTTTGCTGTAGCCTACCGAGTTTTAGGAATGGTCTCCTTGGAATTAGGTCGATATTCTGAAGCCATTGAAGCTTTCGAAAGCTCATTTGATTTGGATGAGAAATTGTCAAGAGCTGCCTTTTTTGAATGTGGAGAAGCCTATTTCAAATCAGGAGATCATGAGATGGCTACCTATTATTATACAAGATACCAAGAACTTAAAGATAAATCCTATGCCAACAAACAAAAGGAAGCAGGACTAGAAAAAGATTATGAACTCATATTGGCAGAAAGAGGTGAGAATTGTAAATACTTAGCAGAGATGGATACGTCTAATACTCAACTGATTGTTCAGCATCTTGGAGACCATATTAACTCTAAATACGATGACTATTTACCTACGATTACGAATGATGGGACACAACTCATTTATACCAGAACCGCCAAAAACAAAAATCAAAATATCTATCATAGTGAATTAAAGAAAGGACTTTGGAGTAAAGGCAAAGCATTTGGACGTGAATTAAATTCGTCTAAAAATGAAGGCATGGCCAAATTTGAAGCACATGGAAAAGCTTTCTACTTTGCAGGATGTATGCGAGAAGATACGGAAGGCGGATGTGATATTTATGAAGCACAACTTCTAGAAGGTGACGTATCAGAGGTCACTAAAGTTGAAGGACATTTAAATTCTACCTATTGGGACTCACAGCCTTCTATTACCTGTGATGGCATGACCATGTACTTTAGCAGCAACCGACAAGGTGGATTTGGAGGAGCCGACATTTGGGTCAGTTACCTTAGAGATCAGAACCAATGGAGTGTACCAGAAAATTTGGGACCGGCCATCAATACGATGGGTGATGAAGAAGCACCCTATATTTCCAATGATGGATTAACACTTTATTTTTCTTCTAATGGACATCCGGGACAAGGAGATGGAGATCTCTTCTTAAGTAGATCAATAGACCGAGGTTGGTCCAAAGCAGAAAATTTGGGTTATCCTATCAATTCACCTGCCAAGGAATTGGGCATATATGTACAAGCAGATAGTGAAACCGCTTATTTTTCGTCTGCACGAAAAGGAAGTAGTGGTGGTTTAGATATTTTTGAAGTTCAGTTACCACAAGCCTTACAACCGGCTCCTATTGTTCAATTAGAAGGACTGGTCGTAGACAAACTGACTGGAGCACCGATTGAAACCAAAATTAAAATTACCCGAAAAGAAGAAAATTGGAAAGTGTATTCCGACTTAGATGGTTGGTTTTTCTTATGCCTTCCAGGCAATCAAGGCTATTCCTTCCAAATCGATGAGACGGGATATGAATATCTTATTGATGCACAATTCTTAGCTTCTAGAGACAATACCGATCCTATTAAAATAGAACTGGAACTCCAACCAGATCATGTGCAGCAACCTGAATTAGTCGCTAAAAGTGTGCAAATCACTGAAAAGCGCATTCAATTTTTCTTTGATTTCAACTCTTTCGAGTTAACGGATAAATCCATTACTGATTTAAAAGCATTGACTCAATTTCTTAAAAAAGAAAATAAATGGAAAGTGGAGGTTGTGGGTTATGCTGATGCGAAAGGAGATTCACAATACAATTTAGATCTATCCAAAAAACGAGCTAAAGAGATTGTAGAATACTTGGATTATGCAGGTGTCAATATCGGTCAAGTGGTCAAAAACGAAGGTAAAGGCGCTTTAAAAAATCCAAGTGCATCCGATGAAAGTCAGAGCCGAAGAGTCGATGTCATTCTGCGTTCATGGTAAAACATTTTCGTGATTCCTTTAATCTTTTTTTCAAAAAAATACCAAATAAAAAGAGGGGAATTAAAACATTTAATAAGCTCATATATTTTAATACAAGCAATCAACACTCAAAAAATTTTTTTGCCTATTTCCTTACGGAAAAAACGCTTTAACCAAGTACTTTTCAAGCTATTAATCTGACTGTCAAATCCCTATAAATTTCATTTTTCATTAGCTAATAATTTCCTTTTAAATATCTCCTACCATATTTGGTTAGTTCCATACAGATTTTTATATTTACGTCTCTTTAAAATTTACGAATTACATACGACTGCTACTTAGCACATTATTATCCCTTATGAACCGCATTTTTATGATATGATTTATCAAGAGTGAGTCTAAATCTGTTTTTTAAAACTTTTTAGACTCGCTCTAAATCTTAAAATCGAGACCTTGACTACTAAAAATGACGGAGAGTCGATTCTCCACAAAAGGGGAAAAAACAAGAGAAAATTAATTACCAATTCAATTTTTGGTTTCGCTGCCATGGGCCTGATGTGGCTGATGTATACAGCCAGTATAAGTTCTACTGCTGCTGCTAAAGCAAACCATCAACCTTTAGGTTCCTTTCCCGTAACAATTCCAACACTAAAATTTGGCTTTGCGCTGGATACTTTTATCGTACATAATGATACGATACAAGCCAACCAATTTTTAGCGGATATTCTTCTTAAGCACCATATCGATTATGCGTCAATCGATGAATTGGCTCGAAACACCACAGAAATTTTCGATGTCAGAGGACTTAGAGCAAACAAACCTTTTACTATTCTTTCGAAAGACACTAGCAAAGCTGCTCAGTATTTTATTTATGAGCCAAGTGTCTTCTCTTATGTTGTATATGACCTTCAAAACAAAACGGCTACCAAAGTTGATCACCCAATCACTACCCTGATTAAGACTGCTTCTGGTATCATTGAAAGTTCCCTTTGGAACGCGATGACTGACAATGGTTTGAGCTATGAATTAGCTAGTAAAATGGAAGATGCATTAGCTTGGTCCATTGACTTTCATCACATTCAAAAAAATGATCGTTTCAAATTAGTTTTTGAAGAACAATCTATTGATGGCCAAGCTGTAGGCATTGGTGAAGTCAAAGCTGCGTATTACAAGAATCTAGACAATGAATATCATGCTATTTACTTTGAAAATGATCGACATAAAGGATTTTATGATTTAGAAGCTCGATCAATGGAAAAAGCATTTTTAAAATCTCCAGTAAAATATTCTCGCATCAGTTCTCGATTTAATCGAAATAGATTTCATCCAGTTTTAAGAAGAAGAAAAGCTCATCTTGGAACTGATTATGCAGCTCCACACGGAACACCCATTTTTGCGGTAGCTGATGGTTTAGTCACCAAAGCAACTCGCTCTCGAGGTAATGGTAATTATGTGAAGATCAAACATGATGATGTTTATCAGACTCAATATTTGCACATGTCGCGTTTTGGCAAAGGTATCCGATCTGGAGCACATGTCAAGCAAGGTCAAACGATTGGTTATGTCGGCTCTACAGGATTAGCAACGGGCCCTCATGTTTGTTTCCGCTTTTGGAAATATGGCAAACAAGTCAATCACCTCAAACAGAATCTTCCTCCACCTGATCCAATGCAAAAAGAAGATATTCCAAATTTTAATGTGGTTAGAGATGCAATGATGGCCAAATTGGATGCAGTATTATTTGCAGATGAAAAAGAAAAGCAAGCTACTGATGTAGAAACAAAAGTAGAAAATGATACAGAATTAACCGTCAATAAAGTTGATCCAACAACAACAATTGAAACTGCTGGTACTTAACATTTCCAGACTTGGTACCTGATCCTGAATAAAGTGTTCTTTATTCAGGATTTTCTTTTTTATTTTGGAAAGGAAAATTTATAAAGCTTTCGTTGAATGCTTGGCCCGAAATGATGCTTAAAACTTATTCATCAATTCAGCAATGCGAATTAATATTTAAATTTGTCTATCCCGCTTTTTCTAAGGTAAATCCAAAAGTCGACCCAAGGTCAGGTGTACTTCTAACATTGATGGTTTGATTGTGGGCTTCTATGATATGTTTGACGATTGATAAGCCAAGTCCTGAACCTCCTTGTCCTCTTGTACGACTTTTTTCTACTCTATAAAATCGATCAAATAAGTGACTGAGATGTTTTTCTTGTATGCCGATGCCATCATCCGCTACTTCGACGAGGATATAATTTTCCATATCATAATAGCCCACTCTAGTCGTTCCTTTTTTTCTACCGTATTTGATGGAGTTGATCACCAAATTAGAAAGCACCTGTCTAATCGCTTCTCGATCTGCTTTGACTTTAAAGGATTGGTCTGCATCAGATTTCTCCAATAATTTAGTTTTGTTTTGCTTAGCAACCATTTCTGCATCTTGCAAAACTTCTACAGCCAAATCTTTGATATCAAAAACCTCCATATTCATTTCTAAGGTTCCTGACTCAAGGCGAGAAATAGATTCTAAATCTTGAACAATGGCATGTAAACGTTCTGCATTTTTTGCAGCTCGACTCAAATAATTTCGATTAATTTTATCATCATATAAGCCACCGTCTAGTAAGGTATGGATATAACCTTCGATACTAAAAAGTGGGGTTTTTAATTCATGTGAAATGTTCCCCAAAAATTCGCGACGATAGGTTTCTAAAGATTTGAGAGATTCAATCTCTTCATTTTGCTTATCCGCCCATTGGGTGACCTCCTTTTCTACCTCTCCAACAATATCGCTATTGAGATCTAAAAAATTGAGTTGGTCTTTCTCCTTACGAGTAAGTTTATAACGCCGAATATTTTTATAAATGAGTTTAATTTTTCGATAGATATACTCCTTTAATCCATAAATAATCACAGAGTAGACCGCAATAAAAAAGATAGGTATCATCATCGCTAAAATCAACCAACTAGAGCCTATAGCTTTGAAAATAGCAATAGATAACCCAAAGATAATGGTGATGATGAAAGAGGAGTACAGAGCGATTTGTCTAGGAGTGATATTTTTAAACATACTCAATTGAACTCGTCAATAATATACAAGATACTAAACCAAATTAGTCCTTGACTTTTGATAAAGATTGTATTTTTCTAATTAAAATTCAAATTTATACCCAATTCCTTTTACCGTCTTGATATTTTCATCTCCCAATTTTTCTCGAAGTTTTCGGATATGCACATCGATTGTTCTGTTCCCTACGATAACATCAGTTCCCCAAATTTTTCGAAAAATCTCTTCTCGCGAAAAAACTTTTCTTGGTTTTGATAATAAAAGCACAAATAATTCGAATTCTTTTTTAGCCAAATCTACCACGACATTGTTCTTTTTTACTTCTACCCGCTCTTTATCAATATAGAAATTTCCAATATCTATGATATTCTCTTGATTCAATTCTTCATTTCGCCCACTTCTTCTCAGCAAAGCTTTGATTCTACTCAATAATACTCCTGGACGAATAGGTTTGTTGATAAAATCATCCCCACCAACGTCTAAAGCTGCAATTTGAGTAAAGTCTTCACTACGAGCAGTTAAAAAAGCAATCAAGGTATGCTTAAACTCTGGAAGCGTTCTTAAATGTCGACAAACTTCTACTCCATCCATTTCAGGCATCATGATGTCTAAAATGATCAAATCTGGTAATTTACTTTTAGCCTTTTCTATGGCCAATTTACCATCTAAAGCAGTGTAAACCTTAAAATTTTCTTTTTCCAAGTTGTATTTGACAAATTCCAGTATGTCCGGTTCATCATCTACTACTAAAATTTTTACCCTTCCATCCATTGTATTAATTCTTTAGCTTTTGGTATTATATTTTAAACATATATTTTATCTCCACCATAAAGACTTCTTTCAGGAAGCCTAATCTTGGTGCTACAAACATATTATCCTATTATCAAACAAGGGGAAAATATCCATTAATAAAGTGTTAATTCTGTGTAAAATATCAAATTCTGATGGTTTTTACGGACTCATATTAAAACGTTAAATCAAAGAAAAGCACCCTTTATGTCAAGAAAACCCACTTTTATCCTTTTTCGGAAAATTTTATTTAAAAGGTGCTTATATTTGTCGTAGCCTTTTAATTATTCTCTCATAAGTCTAAGTAAAGTCTTCACTCCTTGAAGGCTTTACTTTTTTCTACTCTTTTCTAAAATTTCTCCATGTTTCGATAACACTTTCTTGTAAATCCCTTTGGATAAAATCGGATTTTCCCTCAAAATCTTAATATTTTCCAAAAAGTCCTCTTCTCTTATATCGTGAATTTTAAAAATTTGTTCGTAATAAGTGACTGCTAAACTATCTTTAGTTTTCATATTCACTGGTTGTATAGCCCCTTCAGCCAGATATACATCTAATAAAATCATAATCATTTTATCCTCCTCTATGGTCAAAGAGGCCTTTTCCTTTTGGCAAGAAAAAAGAGAACAGATCATAAAAATAGACCAGATACCTTTTCTAAGCATTAAAAATATTGTTTTGGAAAATGAAAAGCCGTCAACTTTGCAGTATCCGCATCAAATGAACTCCAATCATTAATATCAGCCTCTATCTTGACGATACCACAAGTTGGAACATTGACAATGTACTCATCAGCGAACATATTCGCCAAGCTCGTAAAAGTTGGATTGTGACCGAATATTAAAACTTCTTCCGCTTGGTGATTCAAGGTCGTAATGACTTCTAAGACTGCTTGCGGATAGGCTTCATAAATGTCCTTTCGTACTAAAATATTTTCTTTATCAATCTCAAAGGCTTCTGCAAACTTACATGCAGTCGTAAAAGCTCTATTCGCTGGACTTGAAACAATTAGATCGGGTTTAGCCCCTTTTCCTTTTAATATATTTGGCATAAAAGCCGAATCTCGTACTCCCCTTTTATTCAAAGGTCGTTCTATATCTTCTAAACCCGGATTGGACCAACTTGATTTAGCATGACGAATCAAATAAACTACTTTCATGTATTTGTGTTTTATTATCCCAACTTTTATTTAAGGATAGAAGGGATCGCTTTTTAGTGTTTTGGCAAAGATTTGTTGAGTCATTATTATAATAAAATTATATCTATTTTTTCATATATTAATTTATCATTTGGAAACAAAGCTAACTACCAAGTCTTTGCGCAATATATAATTTCTATGGAAAGCTACCTAAAATTAAGTCTACAAATGTGATATGACCTTGTCCAAAGCGCTGAATTCAAAGTCTTACCTAATCACAATCTATTAATTTAGCCTTTCCTTGAAATTTTCTCAGCATTTCATCTCAGAACTTATTAACTTACCTGTTGGTTTATACTCAAACGAAATACAACCGTCATTTATTAATAAAACACACTGGTCCATCTTTATGAATTTTCGATTAACAGATATCGAGTTAAATATTTCAGATGACTTAATTGAACGAGCCGAAGAACTCATTGCTCAGGCATTAATAACTATGCCTCAAGAAGTGATTCGGAACCTGTGGACCTGTCAGGTCAAGAAAGAAGAGACTTTTGAGGTAGAGATACAGATAACGCCTAGCAAGGTAAAAGCTTATACCTGCGATTGCTCTTTGTTTGCAGATTATAAAATATGTGAGCATATTACAGCTGGTCTATTATTGGTTCGAAAAAAAATAGAAGAAAAACAAGCTATCAGAGCACAAAAAAAAGAAGCAAAGGCAAAAAAGACTACAAAGAGACTGACCACGTCGATCATTTTAGAACAAATTCCTCCCAATACACTTCATGATTTTTTACGAGCTTACGCAAAAGAGAATAGAAATTTCGCCCTAGCGCTCAAAGCACGTTTCGCTAATAAAATCGATTTGTCTGATGATCCAGATAAGTATGTTCACTTACTAGAGTCTTCTATCAATTCTGTTCGACGACAAGCATTGAGAATTGGAAAGAAAGGCATTCGTCAAATTTCTAAAGTTTCTGAGGAATTAATCAACCATGCGGAAGAAGCGATCACTTTTGAAGATTTTCCGGAAGCCATTGCGATCATTCAAGCCTTATTTGATAAGCTTTTGTTTATTCTACCAAAAGTAGAAGACAAAGAAATTATATTGAAAATACTTCAAAAAACGCAAGAACTATTAGCCATCATTGGCCAAAAGGATTTAGCTCCGCCACTTCGTGAATCGATTTGGATGGACTTATTAATTTCTACTTTTCAAGAAAACATCCAACGAACCACGTTAGTAGAAGGCTTTCTAAAAATAGCGCTGAGTCTCTCTCAAAATGATGAAGAAAAACTAAAGCATCTTTTGCATTCTCTACAAACTTATCCCATTTCTAAAAAAGAAGGTTCGGCGAATCATATTCATTTTTTACTGGCACAAATGAGTGTGTTAGATCAACTCAATCACGGAGATGCTTTGGAACTGCTGATTGAGGAAAATCTATTTCATTCTGATATTTTGATTCAAGCCGTTGCCTTTAGTCAAAACAATAAAGATCTACCCCGAGCCAAACAATTGGCCAAGACTGGCTTAAAAATGCATCAAGATCCTGTCATTGTCAATCATTTGAATGCGGTGCTTTTAGAGACTGCTTTAGCAGAAAAAGATCGAAAATCAATTAAGAAAATTGGCATTCAATTATTCCTCAACACCTACGATTTTAAGTACTATGATATTTTAAAAGATCATTTTTCTAGATCCTGGTCTACCATCAAAATGCTATTGATCGCTTCCTTGGAAGAACAAGTATTTTCAATTCCTAAAAGAGATACGATTGCATTGATTTATCAAAAAAATAAAATGGATGATGCGCTTTTAAAATATCTACAAGACACTCAATCTTTAGATTTACTACGTACTTATGACCAAACCTTACTCAAAAGCTATCCAGCCGAAATATTAAGTCTTCACGAATCCCTTTTAGTCCAATACCTCAATACTCATTTGGGACGTTCTCCTTCTGTAAAAGTCCGTGAAATCGTTCAACACCTTAAAAACATCGGAGAAAGTGCCTTTGCAAAAGAATTGGTAAGCAAAATTCGAGATTTGTACGCCGATCGACAATCTCTCATGGAAGAATTACAAAGTTTTTAGCTACTGCTCCTCTTACTTGGAAAGCTCATAGTTTTGAATTATCATTGGGTTTTGTTTTCATGGAAATGAAGTGCCAAATTAGAAGAAATTAAGGGTGTATCCTACACTTATCGAACAATCTCTTCAAGCATCGCGTTTCTATCAATGAAACTTTCACTGACGAAAGGCTCAAATCCTTTAAAATTATGAAAATTGCTTTTTGGTACATTGGCAAAACAACTCCAGAATATTTACGTGACGGAATTGCTATTTTCGAGAAGCGTTTAAAGCGATATTTACCATTTGAAACCTTACTTATTCCTGATCTTAAAAAAACTAAAAATTTATCCCCAAGAGAATTTAAAGAAAAAGAAGGAAAGGTCTTGCTAAGCAAAATCAATCCTGGGGATTTTTTAATTCTTTTAGATGAAAATGGAAAGCAATTTAGTTCTAAAGGCTTCGCCTCTTTTATAGAAAAGAAAATGACTCAATCTCATAGGCGAATCATCTTTCAAGTAGGTGGTGCTTATGGTTTTTCAGAAGCTGTTTATCAACGGGCGAATCTTAAAATTGCACTTTCTGATATGACATTTTCACATCAAATGGTCCGCTTATTTTTTCTAGAACAACTCTATCGTGCCATGACGATTATTAGAAATGAACCATATCATAATGAATAATTTCAAACGAATTTAATACATAAAAAAAATACTATGTCCTTGACCTTAATTTTTGTCATCATGACCGGTCTCATTTCCTATCAGGCATTTGAGAATCGAACTATGAAAAGTAAGTTACTTTTCCATCCAGGTTCTATTAAAGAATTTGGACAATATTTTCGTTTTTTGACCTCCGGTTTTGTCCATGCAGACTGGCAACATTTGTTGATCAACATGTACGTGCTTTATATGTTTGGAGAAATGATGGAAAACTTTTTCATCAGTGCATTTGGTCAAGCTATAGGCCGATTGGCCTTTATCATTTTATACTTAGGTGGTATCATTGTCTCTTCCATTCCTTCCTATTTTAAACATATCGACAACAACCTTTATTCTGCTCTTGGAGCTTCTGGTGGAACTTCTGCTATCGTATTTGGTTATGTCATTCTTAGACCTTGGGCCTGGTTTTTATTTCCTCCATTACCTGGGATTTTGATGGCGATCGGATATCTCTGGTATTCCTCTTACATGGGTAAAAAGGGAGGTGATAATATCGGTCATGATGCTCACTTCTGGGGAGCGGTATATGGTTTTGCGATTACCTTTGCTATGATATCTGTCTTTAGTCCTGATTTGTTAGAAGGCATTCTCAAGGGCTTTTTAGCGGGACCATCTATGCCTTAAATATTTGATCATTCATCTTTTTTTTAGATCAAAAATCAAATAAATTTGGTGAGCTATGAACAAAAAAAACTTAGAAAAAAATCCATGGACAACGCTTTCTTCAAAAGAAGTATATGACAATCCGTGGATCAAGATCACTCATCGAGAAGTATTAAATCCTTCAGGTGGCGAAGGTATTTATGGCGTCGTTCATTTTAAAAACACAGCGATTGGTATTGTTCCTTTAGACGATGAATTGAATACATGGTTGGTGGGCCAATATCGTTACACCCTCAATCAATACTCTTGGGAAATTCCTGAAGGAGGTGGTATCATAGGACAGCCAACCATTGAATCGGCACAACGAGAATTATTGGAAGAAACGGGGATTACCGCTGGACGGTGGACCAAAATCTTAGACCTACATACTTCCAATTCTGTCACTGATGAATATGGTCTGGCTTACGTGGCTCAAGACTTAAGTTTTGGTGAAGCCATGCCTGAAGAAACAGAGGAATTAGTGATCAAAAAATTGCCTTTTGAACAAGCTTTTCAAATGGTCATGGACGGAGCAATCACAGATGCTTTAGCGATGGTGGCTATTATGAAAGTGAAATATCTTCTTGACGCAAAAGAAATTTAAAAGACTAGAAAATTGAATGAGGGAATAATTGAATAACTGAATTTTGAATAATTGAATGGTCCTATATCGCGAATATCACATCGTAAAGTCGTTCAAAATTTAATTATTGACTGAATCATTAAATAACTGAATTTTGAATAATTGAATGGCCCTATATCGCGAATATCACGTTATAGGGCCATTCAAAATTCAATTATTCCCTCATTCAATTATTCCTACACACGATGCCCTTTACTCTTGTAAAAGATAAACTTGCTCGGCTCTTAGTCCAAAAACCCCAAGACCATTATTGATATTGGAATGTAAACTAACTGGCTCTGCGAATCCTTCAAAGTCAGATGATTCTCGAAAGAGACTAACTGATTTTGCGTATAAAAAATAGTCTTCCGTCACATTACGCCAAATCACAAAATATCTACTATCATCACTTTGAAAATAGTTATCAAAATTCAGAACTAACTTGTATTCCTTTCCGTCTAAGGCCTCATCACTCAAAAGCAAAGTAGATCCATAATCGTTTCCAAAAACATTAAGGTCATTGGAAGTGGCCCAAACATCATCATAAAAAACTTGCCCATTATTATCTCTTTCTCGAGCGATTATAAACTCGTAGTAGTTCGTCTCTCCCGCTGGGTCTTGAAATATTATTTCAGCCTGATCAGTCCGATTTCCATAGATATCAACACCGCTTCCCTCTTTATATTTAGAACTTTTCACAGGAATGTGCACAGGCATTTTTTGAGTGGCAACTACCTCACCATATGTTGGATGATCAATTTGATAGGTATAAGTCTTTCCTTCTTCAAAAATAGTCGTTCCAATTCCAAGGTTTTTTCTATAATTATAATTGGAAAAATTTTGAGGATCAATTGTTTGTGGATCAAGATCAGTGATCAAATTATCCCCTTCAAATAATTGAACAGTTGCATCGTTTATAAAATTATCATTTACATTTACATCGTCCAGTAATCCTACACTTTTAGCAACACTGGCCTCCAAATTATAAGCTAAATTAGATCCAAAAGTTTGGAAAACAATCTGCTCTTTGTGTTCAGGAGGATCGACTTTAATAGTCGTCGCAAAAAAATCTTCACAGGAAGTAAATACTATAATGAAAAAGCAAGCTACAATATATTTTGACATAATTATTGATTTTTTTAATCATAAAATGGATAAAGAATTAAAACTCAAAGCTCCAACTTAAGTAGGGTAAAATAGGAAATAAACTCGCCTGTTTCAATACACTTTTATAGCCTAGTCTTTCTCCATTTGGACCGTAGGAAGGATCACTATCAACAAATATAAAAAATGGATTTTTGTTGCTGTACACGTTATAAGCTCCTATCGCCCAAGTTCTTTCATATCGTTTTTTCTTTTTAGTAAATTGAGCTCCAATATCCATTCGGTGATAAGCTTTCATCCTAAAATTATTTCTATCCGCATAATATTCCGCTTCATAAGAACCATTATAATTAAAGTATTGACTTGGAAGTGTTCTCTCCGCAAGCAATCCTTGAAATCGAGAATTAGCCAAAGTAATGGCATTACCCGTTCCATAAACCCAAGTGGCGGAAAGTTGTACTTTTTTGTTGACTTTATACGAAGCTACGATACTGATATCATGTCGACGATCATACTTAAATGGAAACTTTTTCCCAAAATTCAATTCTGAAAAAATACGATCAGACTTAGAATAGGTATAACCCATCCAGCCCGTAAGTCGACCTGTTTTTTTCTGTAAAAGCAACTCACCGCCATAGGAAGTTCCATTACCTTGAGTTACGGTAGTTTCCCAATCCCTCAATTGAAAAAAGCTGGAACCTTCTTTATAAGCAATCAAATTTTTCATATCCTTATAATAAAATTCAACGCTCAATTCATATCGCTTATCAAAGGTTTTCGCAGCTCCAATGGCCGCTTGCCAGGCATCTTGAGGTTTTACGTTTTTGGTAGTTGGCAACCAAAGGTCAGTTGGTAATCCAATATTGGAATTGGCGACCAATTGAATATATTGTCGCATCGTAGAAAAGGAACCTTTTAGTGCAATATTATTTGGCAACAAATAGCGCATACTCAAACGAGGCTGTATGGAGCTATAAAATTTACCATCCGTATTAAAGCCAGAAAAATGAACACCGACGTTCACTTTAAAATTCTCTCCAAGTCGCATATCATCTTCGATGTAAGCAGCCAATTCTTGGGAACTCAATTGCCCTTGTCCATAAATCGAATCGATGTTATTCTCAAAATCACCTGACGATTTTAATTCTAAATCAAATGTCCCTGGACTGAAGGTATGATGAATTGCACTTGCGCCAAAACGAATATAGTGTTCCGGCCCTGGCACATAATCAAAATCAATTTTAGCTGCCACATCATCTATTCCAGAAGAATAACTTTGTTTATACAATTCTGTTTCTTCCACACCATTAAAAACATTTGTGCTCTCATATTTATCTCCTAAGCTAAATTTATATCGACTATAAGTAAGTGTCGTGTTACTAAATAATTTATTACTCCATAAATGATTCCAACGCAAGGCCGAGGTAATATTACCCCAGTTTAAATTTCCTTCTTCGTCATCTTGAAAGCCATCAAATCCTCTGTCTTCATAACGATAATAGAATTTATCCTTTCCCGTGTAAACACTAAAAAACAAACGATCCTTATCTGAAATCTTGTGATTAATCTTTGCATTTATATCATGAAAAAAATAACCACCACTCTCTTTACTTCCATCATCATAGGTTTGATTCGTCAATGGTCTTGCAAGAATATCAATATAGGTTCGACGAGCCGAAACAATTAAGGAAGTCTTATCTTTTTTGAGCGGCCCTTCAATGGTAAATTTAGAAGCAATCAAACCAATTGATCCTCTTCCATGCCATTCATTAATATCCCCTTCCTTCATATTGATTTCAATAACTGAAGATAAACGCCCACCATATCGAGCAGGAAATCCACCTTTAATCAATTTCACATCTTTGATCGCATCAGCATTAAAAACAGAGAAAAATCCAAATAAATGAGAGGCATTATAAACAGGTACTCCATCCAATAAAATCAAATTTTGATCAGGGCTACCTCCACGAACATACAAACCATTTTGTCCTTCGCCACCAGATTGTACACCTGGCAATAATTGCAAAGCTTTTAAAACATCTACCTCTCCCATCAATGCAGGTATTTGTTTGATCTGCGCAATAGGAATATCCACTGTACTCATCTGAGTGGACTCTTCTATTCGTTCGTATTTTTCGGCAATAATTTCTACTTCTTGTAAAGCGACCTCAGCAGAGAGTTTGATATTAATCACCATATCTTTATCTAAGTACAGAGGCATGCTCTCTGTCTGATAACCAATATAGGAAAATCGTAAATCGACTGAATCTTTGGGCAAGGTAAGACTATAAAAACCATAGGTATTGGAAACAGTTCCTTTACCACTTTTATAGTCAAAAAGATTAGCAGTTATCAATTTCTCGCCAGATTCGGCATCTTCGATATAACCACTAATGGTAAATTTTTGAGTTTCTTGAGCATCTATCCATAGAAAGGAGAGCATCCCCAGAAACAATAGGAGGAGTTTTTTCATTATCATAGCTTTTATTTTGAAACGGACTTTTTAGTTTTTTATTGAGCATTAGAAAAAAATTATTTAATATTCGTCCACCTTTCTATATCTCTTTCGAGAAAAAAAGATCTATAATCGTAAGACAAAATCTTCAAGTTCTTCCCTTTATCCAAACGAAAAATTAAATGAAACGTTGCTTAATGCAAAGCAAATATTTTTTGAAACAACCAACTATCTAATCTTGACTAGGGATAATTTAAAATTAGCATATTCTTTATACGTGAGCAAAAGGCATTTATACTAAATATGACAAAAAATTGTCAAAGCCCAGAATAATGTAAATATGCTTTAGTTGCTGGTAATTACAGAATTTTCTCGTCCTAGAACAAAGTTAAAGTAAACCAATTAAACGATAAAATACCTTTGTTCATCGAAAGTTAAATTTCATTTACAACCAAGGGGTTTCATAAATTGTTAAATCACTTTAACCTAATAAAATAAAAAATGGAAAAAAATAAAAAAGAAATTCCTTCCCTATTTGAATGGGCAGGAGGAATGGAGACAATAGAAAAAATGATTACTTATTTTTATGAAAAAGTTGTAGCAGATGAATTATTAAAACCAATCTTCGTTGGCATGTCCAAAAAGCACCAATTACATGTGGCACACTTTATTGCAGAAGTATTTGGTGGAGGAAATAAATATACTGGAGAAGGAGGAAGTCATTATGGTATGATTAAAAAGCATATTGGCAAAAATCTTACTGAATCTCACCGGAAACAATTTATAAAACTTTTACTTGAATCGGCGGATGAAGTAGGCCTTCCTGATGACCCTGAATTTCGTTCAGCATTTGTTGGCTACTTAGAATGGGGAACAAGACTCGCAGTGATTAATTCAAATGAAAAAGAAATTGAAATGAGTGAAGATGAACCTATGCCCAAATGGGGATGGGGAGAAGTTGGTGGACCCTATCAACCTTAAAATATTTTATATGAAATATTTAACTCCAATATTTTTCTTTTCTCTATTTCTTTTTTCTAACTGTTCAGAGGAAAACATTAAAAAATCTCCAACGGTTCCAATAAAGGACATGGACAAAATCAGTTTTAAGAACATCCTTGATTTAACACATACTCTTAATGCTGAATTTCCTTATATCCCGCACGACGTTACTTTTCCATTCGAATCAAAACCATTGGCAACTATTGAAAAAAATCATGTCGCAGCTAACGAATGGAAAATTCATGAACATATTGGTACTCAAATTGATGCACCTAATCATTTTATTGCAGAAGGGATGGCTTTGGAACAATTGAATATTAAAGATTTGATTGTTCCCGCTATTGTCATAGATATTAAAGATAAAAGTAAATTCAATGTCAATGCTGAATTAACGAAGGAAGATATATTAGAATGGGAAGAAGTGTATGGAAAAATTCCTGACAATGCTTGTGTGATTATGAATTCAGGTTGGGAACAACATTTAAGAAGTGAAAAATTTATAGGTCTTGATAAAAATGGTACTAAACATTTTCCGGGAATTTCTTTAGAAGCTGCGACATTTTTAGTAGAAGAAAGATACATATCAGGAGTTGGCGTAGATGTACTTTCCTTTGATCCTGGATATGATAATAAATATAGAACTCACAGAAAAATTTTAGGTGCTGGAAAATGGGCATTAGAGTGTTTAGCCAATCTAGATAAATTACCTAGAAAAGGGTCAACATTATTTGTTGGAGCCCCAAAAGTTGAAGGAGCCACAGGAGGTCCAGTCAGAGTAATTGCCATATGGTAATTAAAAAATACAATGGTAAAATATACAAAAGGCCAATTTGATTTTTCAAAATAAATTTCCTTCGTCAATATTTATCGACTTCCACAACTAACGAATAGATCATATCTAACATCGCGAACTACTTCATTAACCAACTGAAACAAAAAAACTAAAATCTAAAATCTATTCCCAAGTTAAGACCAGCTATAGTATATTTTTGATCGATTCCATGATCATTGTTTGTGAAACTCTTTGGGAAAATCCGAAGGTGTGGAGAGAAGCTAAGGGAAAGCTTATCATTGATCAAATATTTTCCTTCTCCTCCTATATAATAACTCAAGCCAATATTGGATTGAAAATAATCAGATTGCTCGGTATCGATAAATGCAAAATCTACATCTGGTGTAAAAATCATTCCGGATGTTTGCAAAGCAATATTAGTATAAACCCCAGCATGAATTCCCAGACTCCACTCGCCCAGATTTTTTTGATAACCAATAAGAAGGGGGATTTCAAAAAGCCGGTAATGATTCTGGTAATCTTTATTGTGAATGATTTCCTGTGTATAAACAATGTCACTATAAACGGGAATGGTATCCAGGTTAATATTTATTTCATAACCGATAAGTCCATCTTCAACAAAAACATCTTTAAAAGTAGCCCCTCTAAATTGAAAACATTCCATGATTTGAGTATAATGAATACCGATAGTAAAATTAAAGAAAACCTTATATTACACTTGAATAAAAAGATAGATCAAAAATAAATTTCTTTATGAAAAAATATGATATATGCTTAGCCATTGGACTTTTAGTTGTCATTTTTTCTGTTTGTAAAGCTCATGCTCAAAAAGGGTTTACAACCAATCACCAGGTGCAAGTAAAAGATAGTCGTCCAAATATTCTAGTTATTCTAGCGGATGATTTAGGATACGCAGATGTTGGGTTTACAGGGTGCAAAGATATTAAGACTCCACATTTGGATCAATTGGCAAATAATGGGATTATTTTCTCGAATGCCTATGTCACTCACCCGTATTGTGGCCCTTCACGTGCTGGGCTATTGACTGGTCGTTATCAAGCTCGGTTTGGAATGGAAGTCAACCCAAGTTATTCTCCATATGATCTTGGTATGGGTTTACCGCTTACAGAAAAAACTTTTGCATCAAGATTACAAGCTGCAGGTTATAGGACTGGAATTATAGGAAAATGGCATATGGGAGCAGCGCCACCCTTTCATCCTAATAATCGTGGTTTTGATTATTTCTATGGTTTTCTTAGTGGTGGACATGATTATTTTCCTCAAACAGTAACGACCATACATCCTCTACTGACACAAGATTTATCTCCACATTATAGTGCAAATGAAGGATGTTTTCTGCCTTTATCACTAAATGATGGTACGGGGGAATTTAAAGAATATTTGACGACAGCCTTAAGTCGGGATGCTGCTGAATTCGTTAAGTCGGATGATAAGCCTTTTATGCTATATTTAGCCTATAATGCACCTCACGAACCAATGCAAGCTCCCAAAGAAACAATAGAGAAGTATAAAAATATCTCACTAAAAAGTCGAAGAACATATGCGGCTATGATTGACAAAATGGATGAAGGAATAGGAATGGTGATTGATGCATTGACACAAACAGGCAAACTCGATAATACTATTATATTTTTTCTATCAGATAACGGAGGTGTCACAGATACGAGTCCCTGGCGGCCTGAGGTTTTTGCGAGCAACCTGCCCTATCGAGCTGGGAAAGGATCTATGTATGAAGGAGGTAATCATGTACCTTTCATAGTGCATTGGCCTGATGAAATAAAAAAACCACGAAAGATTGATGGACTTGTTTCGGCTTTGGACATTGCAAGTACAGCACTTGCTGTTGCAAAAGTGGATACGACAGATGCAAAACTAGATGGAGTTAATTTATTACCCTATCTGAAAGGTTCAAAAACAAATTCACCAAATGATGTGCTCTTTTGGCGTGCAGACGAAGGTCAAACTTGGGCAGTGCGTACACCTGATAGAAAATTTGTTTTGGCTAATGCTAAAAAAAGCGACCCTGAATTATTTGATATGATTTCGGATGTCACCGAATCAATAAACATTTTAGATTCAGAACCAGAACAGCGTAAAAAAATGACTAAGCTGTGGAATGAATGGAACGCTAAAAATCAAGCTATTACATTACTCCAAGCTGACGCATATCAGAAGAAGCGACAGCAATTGTATGATCAACTCAATATGGAATTAAAAGAAAAAGCATTAAAGCGTTCTTCAAAAATTATTGAATAAGAAAGAGCATGTCTAAATTTAGTTCGCCTAGCAAGACTCATAAACCTTCGATTTCTACTGGGTGAGAACCTATATTTTATAGACCCCGACAAGTTTATTGTATAAGGATAAAACTTCAATATTGACTTGTGATTAATCCAATGCATTACAATTATATTTAATCGTTGTGCCTCCGGTGGCTCCATTTTTTAGTTCCTAAAAACCACAAACTATTGATTCTCTAGCTAAGATGAATTTTAAAAATGCGCTTAGTTGGCCACTACAATTCTCAAAATTCGACCAGGATTTTCTACTCCAACATAAAGGTAACCATCTGCCCCCATTTCAATGGAACGAACTCTTCCAATGTCTTTAAGAATCAACTCTTCTTCTAACATTTTATTTCCGTTCACCTTCACTCGACTGATATAATCGAATTTCAAAGAACCCGTCAAAATATTTCCATTCCATTTTGGATAATTTTTCCCTTTGATAATAGCCATTCCACTTGGTGCGATGGATGGTACCCAATAGGTGACTGGTGATTGAAAATCTTCTCTTTCAGTGAGGTCCGTAAATTTAGTGCCACTATAATTGATTCCATAGGATACGATGGGCCAACCATAATTTACTCCCTTATTAATCAAATTCAATTCATCTCCGCCTTTTGGACCGTGCTCATGTTCCCAAACAATTTTATTTACCTCATCAAAAACTAATCCTTGTGGATTACGATTCCCGTAAGCCCAAATTGATTGAATCACATTATTTTTTCCATAAAATGGATTGTCTTTTGGAATGCTTCCATCATCATTTACCCGATGAATTTTACCACAAGAATTAGAAAGAGATTGTGGGTTTTCCTCTCTAACGCCCCTATCGCCAACTGAAATATATAAATACCCTTGGTCATCAAAAACCATTCGAGAACCA
>CAYTVR010000105.1:0-22745 GCA_964441245.1 uncultured Saprospiraceae bacterium
CACTAATTTAAGTGAACTGGGGTTTTTATTTAAATTTAGCTAGTCATTCGCATTAGTAGTTAATCATTATCATCCAATTCGATAGTTCTAGAACATCTTCAATGATAAATGATGAGGCAACTTAGGATATAAAAGACTAAATCAGTATTTTAGCTAATGAAAATGAATTACTGATTAAACTACTACACTACGTTCAGCTCGTCAATTTCATGGAAGGCTCCATTACTTTTTTATCTTTTAGTATTAGTATAGGAATATTTCTCGGCATAAGCCTTGGACTATTTTTGCTTTTCAACAAATCTGTAAAAAATAAATCCAATATTTATCTAGTCATCTTATTGTTTTGTTCTACGCTGTATCTAGTCTCCCCTTTTGTATACTTCATTGGATACTTCGATCAGTTACCTCATTTGTACCGAATTGGTCAGTTGACAACTTTTACTATTGGACCTATTATTTATTTATATGTACGCACTTGTATTCAAAAGAAATTTGAGATGCGCCCCATACTATGGTTACATTTTATTCCATTTGTAATAAATAGCTTTATTCATATTCCTGTTTATACTATTAGTGCCGTAGAAAAAATTGAATATTTTCGACTTTTTATGGAAACAGGAGTATTTCATAATAGAAATGGTTATCGATTCATACCAATAATAAGTAACATTCATTCAATAACCTATGGAGTCATCTCCGTCAACCTAATTCTAAAATACCGAAAACATTTAGGTCAAACAGCCTCTTTCGTCGATAATTCTTTTCATCAATGGTTATTAGTATTTGTTAGTATTTTGGGCTTGCCGTTTCTAACGGTATTTCTCTGGTTGATTTCTAGAGGTCAGTTTTTTAGCTTAAGTTTATTCTATTTCACTTTTGTGTTTTTCAAACTCTCTGTCTTTGCTTCCCTTTTATTTAAACCGGAACTGTTTCATGCTTTTCCAAATCAAATGCCTATCCCCGACTCTATTGAAGAAAAAACACAGAAGTATGAAAGTTCTAATTTGCAAGAAGATCAAAAAGAAAAATATCTGACTCTATTACAAAGTAAAATGAGTCGTGAAAAATATTATAGCGAACCAGAACTGACCATTCAACAATTATCTGACAAAATCAATATTCCTACTTACTATTTATCCCAGATTATCAATGAAAAGCTAAATGTCAATTTTCTCGATTTTATCAATCAATATCGAGTCGAAGCGGCTAAAGAATTATTGCTTAACACCGATTTAGAACACTACTCCATCAATGCTATTGGTTTCGAAGCAGGATTCAATTCAAAATCTACTTTTTATACGGCATTTAAAAAATTCACCAACACTACTCCTGGTAAATTTCGTAAAAGGAAGATTGCTAGTTAATTATTATCATCCTATCCGATGACTCTAGAACATCTTCATGGATAAATAACAAGGTCGCTTTGGATATAAAATCATAAACAAGTATTTTAGCTCTTGAAGATGAATGATTGATGCAGATAACGGGTTAAATTTAGTTTTTGATTTTCATTGAAATAGAACTTCAAAGTTCATTTAATAACGTTTTACACAGATATCAATGCTGATAAACAATATTCATGTTTTTTAAAACTTATTATTCGTGTCAATAATCAATATCCATTAAATAATATCCAATACTCAATTCATCATAATGAATATTCCTTGATGCATATTGGATATTTCAACCTGTTATTCGCATTATTGATTAAAACTGATCTACTATTACCTTATCTACTTTATGGAAGGCTCATATACCTTTTTATCTTGCATTATTTGTATTGGACTATTCTTAGGAATATCACTAAGTATCTTTTTGTTGTTCAATAAATCAGTAAAAAATAAATCGAATATATACTTAGCTGTCTTAGTCATTTGTGCTACCTTTTGGTTGTTGGCTCCTTTTGTTTATTTCGCAGGTTGGTTGGATCAACTACCCCATGTGTATAGAAGCGAACGCTTTGGAAGTTTTATCATTGGTCCGGTGTCTTACTTCTATGTGTGTGCTTGTACACAAAAGGATTTTAAAATGCGACCTATTTTATGGCTGCATTTCCTACCTGTAATCCCAGACCTTTTAACTGGCATTCCGATATATACCTTAAGTGCAGAGGATAAAATAATTCACTTTCAAAATTTTATGGAGACTGGTATTTTTAAGGGTATAAACGAATTGCGCTTTGTACCCATCGTAAAGGTTTTAGTTGCAATGGGCTATGGTTTACTATGTATTAATTTAATATTGAAATATCGAAAACATCTAACAGAAACTGCTTCCTCTGTTGATCACTCTTATAGTCATTGGTTATTAATATTGACTAGTTTTCGCTTTTATCCTTTCTTAATCGTACTTGTCTGGCTGCTTTTTGACAATCAATTGATTAATCTAAATCTAGTGTATTCTAGTGTTCTATTTTTTATACTAACTGTATTCGCTGCTATTCTTTTAAAACCGGAACTTTTCCATGCTTTCCCCCATCAAATCCCTCTTCATGATACCGCAGAAGAAAAGAAACAGAAATATGAAAGTTCGAACTTGCAAACTGCACAAAAAGAAAAATACTTGGAAAGGCTACAAACCAAAATGAAAAGTGAAAAGTATTATGAAGCCCCCGAACTAACCATCCAACAATTATCAGATCAAATCAATATTCCGACCTATTATCTTTCTCAAATTATCAATGAAAAGCTAAATGTCAATTTTCTTGATTTTATCAATCAATATCGAGTAGAAGCGGCCAAAGAATTATTGCTTAAACCAGATTTAGAACACTATTCTATCACCTCGATTGGTTATCAAGCAGGATTTAATTCAAAATCTACTTTTTATACGGCATTTAAAAAATTTACCAACACCACTCCAGGTAAATTCCGTAAAACACTGACTACCAATTAATTACTAAATAATTCCAAGTCCGAATACCTATATTCGGACTTTTGCTTTTCCAGATTTCTAGATCCAGACGTCCGAATTCCGCCATCAGGACAGATATTCTACTTTTCCGCCACATATTTGTATTGTCAACAGGGCAAAACGTTTTCTCGCTCTTTTTTAAATTGATTTAACCTATAAGTTTTCTTGACTTCTTTATGAAGTCTAGAAAGCTTAACCAAAAAACTTCTATTATGAATACCCCCCATTTTGCACTATTAATAGGAACACTATTGATGATCTCTTGTGCCAAACCGAATCAACAAAATGTAAAAGAATCAGAAATGACCATCAGTGGCCTAGCCACAGCAATCATAAATGGTAAAGATGGCTACACCGCTACGATTGAAACAAAAGAGAAAAAAACTTATACCGCTATAGTCAGTATTCCTAATCTCGGCAAAGATGGTGGCTATCAACGTATCATTATTGGCGATGAGGCGACTTTACAAGGAAAGGTACTTCCTTCTGATGAACACCAATTGATCGTTACTAAAATCATCGATGTCGAAAAGGCGCTTCCAATAATTAAAGAACATTCCTTTAGAGGAATGAGCCCAGGTGATAAAATTGCTGATCACCAATCATATATTCAAGCCGATCAATTAAAATCAGGTGAAGGAGCTTTTGATATTTATCAAATCCAAGGCTACAACGAAGAGACTCTTGGCTTCTTCCTACCAGATCCTAATGATAAAACTTTAATTGGTAATATCATTATCAACACACCATCTCCAAAAACTGCGCAAAATATCCATGTCGGAAATACATTTGCCCAACTTCGTAAAGCATTACCTGAGCTAAGTATCCATGGTTCAGAAATAGAAGGTAGAACTTTCGCTAAAAGCGGGAATTTATCATATCGCTTAGATGCTGCTCATTTTACTTACGAAGTAGATATCGCAAAAATTTCTGCAAAGACAAAGATTTTAGAAATCATAGTCAATCGCTAAAACAGCGAACTGATCTCTAAGGAGTCAATCGAATTTCATTATTATTTTTTTATAAAAACATCGTGAGGTGCATGGTATTCCTGTGCCTTACCATTCCTTAATCCCAAAATTAACACAGCAGCCCTTTAAGGTTATATCAATTTTATTCGGGCTGCTGCTTTCAAAAACTTTATTGATACAACCTCTAAATCTAACTACAATGAAAAATTTTAAATTCTTTATTCAAATTAAAAAAAATAGCTTTATTACGTATGGTTTTCTAACGACTGTCTGCTGCCTAATAATTTGTACTTCCTTTTCTTGGAATCCAATAGTAGCCCAAACCTTAATTGATTTTGATGATGTTAATAGACCACGTTTTTTTGCTAACAGTACTCCTTTATCTACAGAATATAGCAGTCAAGGGGTTACTTTTAGTGGGAGTGGATTTCACAATTTAGATCAGGCTGGAGGCTTTAATGTGTCGGGTTATTCTCCCCCTAATCATGTGGCATGGAATAACAATCTTACTAGTACAACAGAGACCCTTACTTTTTCTCCTACAGCAAATAATGTTTCATTTTTAGCTGGTTCTACATACAATAATCCTTTAACTGCAGAAGCATTTAATGCTGGCGGCACCTCCTTGGGAGCAATTACGGTATCGTTAACTAATACTATGCAACTCGTGAGCCTTCCCTTTTCAGATATTACCACTGTTATTATTAATGTTTCACAATCTGGTATCCTTGATGATTTAACACTTGGGACTTGTTTGGAGATTAATTGCCCCTCCGATATTACCGTGGATAATGATGCTGGACTTTGTGGGGCGGTAGTGGCTTATACTGTAACAGCTTCTGATATTTGTAGTGGTGGTAGTTCTACACCTACTCAAACAGTAGGAATGGGAAGTGGAAGCCTTTTTCCTGTGGGAATTACTGCAAATACCTTCACAATAACAAGTGGTGCACATTCCACACAATGTAGTTTTACTGTAACCGTCAATGATAATGAAAACCCGATAGCCATGTGTCCTAATACACCACCTGTAGTTACTTTAGCCGCGAATGGCAGTGGGACTTTAGCAGCGAATGCTTTAGGAGTAGGAAACTCTACTGACAATTGCAGTGTAACAAGTGAAACCAGTCCTGCAACTAATTTTACCTGTGCAGATATCGGTACCCAAACGGTCGTCTTAACCGCTTCGGATGGCTCGAATACGGATATTGAAAATTGCAATATTACTGTCCAAAGTAGTGGAACTTTACAAGCGATTTGCCCTAATACACCTCCAGTAATTAATTTGGATAACAATGGAAATGGAATTTTGGTCGATAATGCTTTGGCAGGAAATTCCACTGGTTCTTGTGGTAGCATAACCGAAAGTAGCCCAGCAACTAATTTCACCTGCACTGATATCGGAACTCAAATTGTTACATTGACCGTAACTGACAATACAGGGTCAAGCAATGCAAGTTGCAATGTAACTATTAATGACAATACTCCTCCACAAATCACTTGCCCCGATAATATCACAGTCAATAACGATCCAGGATTATGTACCGCAACAGTCATCTACACCACTCCTGTCGGAACAGACAACTGTACACCGACTACCATGCAGATGCAAGGTATTGCCAGTGGGAATGATTTTCCTGTAGGTTTCACTACCAATACTTTTGAAGTTTCAGATGGTACACAAACTGCGAATTGTAGTTTTACCGTTACCGTAAATGATAATGAAGTGCCTGAATTCACTTTCTGTCCTTCTGATATCACTCAAAATACAGATCCTAATTCCTGTGAAACAGTTGTTAATTTTGCTCCAACGGTCGTAGATAATTGTGCGATAGGCGTTCAAGGCATGTTAGAAACCAGCTACGATTCAAATAATGGTCAGCGAGGAGTGATGTTTGATATAACTGCTATGAATAGCTTAGTCATCCAAAAATTCGATGCTAATTTATATACAGGAACAATAGCTAATTATGAAATTTATTATAAAGCAGGTAGCTTTCAGGGATCTGAAAATAATGCTGGAGCTTGGACTTTGGTTGGTGGAGCTACTGGAATTACTTCCTTAGGCAATAATGTCCCAACACCACTTCCCATTCCAGTAAATGTAACAATTCCTGCAGGGGAGACTTATGGATTTTATGTAACCAATGACTTTGGAGGAGGAACTTCTTATACAGATATTAACTCTCCTACTAATCTGCTAGCGACTAATAGTGATCTAACTGTAACCGGCGGAGTGGGTAAATCTTATCCATTTGGTCTTAACTTCAATTTTCGAGCGTTTAATGGCACCATTCATTATGGATCAGGACTTGGACTTTCGCTCACACAAATTCAAGGTCCACCTTCTGGTAGTAGTTTTACCGTAGGAACAAGTGCTGTGACTTTTCAAGCAATTGATGGAGCTGGAAATAGTTCGGAATGTAGTTTTGATGTAACCATCAATGATAATGAAAATCCCGTAGCGATTTGCCAAAACATTGATGTACAATTAGAAGCAAATGGAAGTACAACACTTACTGCTGCTCAAATCGATAATGGAAGTAGTGATAATTGTAGTGTTTCTGTTGCTATCCCTCCTACTACTTTTGATTGCGATAATTTAGGTGCAAACAATGTTATCTTAACTGCTACCGATCCTTATAACAATACACATACTTGCATATCAGTTGTAACCGTAAAAGATGATAACAGTGTTTGTTGTGCCGCTCCAGTAGCCAATTGCCAAGCTTTTACTGCCTTTGTAAATGATAGTGGAAATGTTACCATTACCGAAGCCGATGTTGATAACAACAGTACGGCTGACTGTGGTTTGCAAAGTCTTGTTATTGATAATTCTATGTTTGATTGTAGCGATATTGGGACAGCTCAAGAAGTGACTTTGACTATAACTGACATTAATAATGACAGTGATAATTGTAGTGCTATGGTAACAGTTGTAGATAATATTCTTCCAGAAATTACTTGTCCATCAAATATCATGGTCAATAATGATCTTAATCAATGCGCTGCTATTGTCAATTTCACTGAACCAGTTGGTACAGATAATTGTCCGAGTCCCATGACAAATTTAACCAGTACTTTAGGAAATGGTGATCTATTTCCTGTTGGGATTTCTACTGTCAGCTATCAAGTAACAGACGGATCTAACCAAACAGCTACTTGTGATTTCACCGTCACGGTAACGGATAATCAAGCTCCGCAAATTGCTTGTCCTACAAACATCATGGTCAATAATGATCTTGATCAATGCGCTGCTATTGTCAATTTCACTGAACCAGTTGGTATAGATAATTGTCCGAGTCCTATGACAAATTTAACCAGTACTTTAGGAAATGGTGATTTGTTCCCTGTTGGTATTTCAACGGTCAGCTATCAAGTGACAGATGGGTCTAGCCAAACAGCTACTTGTGATTTCACCATCACTGTAATGGATAATCAAGCTCCGGAAATTTCTTGTCCTACCAACATCACAGTTAATAACGATCCAGGATTATGTACAGCAATTGTTATGTACACCACGCATGTCGGAACAGACAATTGTACGCCAACCACCACACAAATTCAAGGTATTTCAAGCGGAGGAGATTTTCCAGTTGGAATCACCACCAATACTTTTGAAGTAACAGACGGTAATCTTAACGGTCAATGCAGCTTTACGGTAACAGTCAATGATACAGAAGCACCGGTCATTACTTATTGTCCAGAAGATATTATTCAAGATACAGATAATGGCAATTGTGATGCTGTTGTTGCATTTGATCCAATAACTGCCATAGATAATTGTGCGCTTGGAGCACAAGGTGTTTTACGTACACTCTACAACGAAGATAATGGACAACGTGGGATTATGTTTGATATTGAAGTCACCGGTACGGAAGAAGTATTCATCAGAAACATGGATGCTAACTTATACGGCGGAACTTCAACTTATAAAATATGGTATAAACAAGGGACTTATCAAGGTTCTCAAAATAACTCTGCCAATTGGACTTTAGCGGGTACTGCCACCGGTGTCACCTCATTAGGAAGAAACCGGCCTACTCCTTTGCCAATTGATATTGATGTGACCATTCAACCCGGTGAAACCTATGGATTTTATGTAACCAATACCTCGGGTGGAGGATTGTTCTATTCCGATGGCGGTGGAGCTGGAGTCGTTTTCGCAAGTAACTCGCATATCTCCGTCTCAGGCGGTCTTGGTAAATCTTACCCTTTTGGACTAAATTTTAATCCTCGAAAATTTAACGGGACGATTCATTACGGACGCATTATTGATATTACACAAACTCAGGGATTCGCATCCGGAAGTGCCTTCCCTGTTGGAAATACTCCAATGAGTTTCGATGTAACTGATGAGGCAGGGAATACAGCTAATTGTGACTTTACCGTTACCGTAAACGACAATCAAGCTCCAGTCCTTAGCTGTCCAGCTGATATCACTGTTGATTGCGGAGGCAGTACAGATCCAGCAGACACTGGAATGGCATCCGCTACTGACAATTGTGAAGTAGAACTTCCTATTACTTATGTAGATCAACAGCTTCCTGCTGAAGAAGGATATATTATAGAAAGAACTTGGATGGTAGAGGATATATACGGTAATCCTAGCACTTGCGTGCAAACAATTATGATAGACGTTTGTGAATTTGAACCTGCGGATCCTTGCCTGTGCCTCAACAATTCATCTGTTATTGATCTCGACGCAGGTACCGGCGGAAATGATGGACAATTTTCAGAATTAGTAGCCATCACAGGACCTGACGGAGGACCAATTGCAGATGCTACTTTAATTTTTGAAGTGATTGCAATTACAGGTGGTGTTGATGCTTTTGCTTCAGCTCCCGTAGCACCAGCTCAAACTCCAGGCACCTTAATCCCGCTTGGTACGGCAATGGTTTACAATCCAACAACGATGCATTATGAATTGCCATTTTATCATTATGAAGACATAGGATATACCATCTCAGTTCAACAAATAGTTGCAGGTGTTCCTGGTCAAATCTTATCTATTGGAAATGTTTGTGATTATCCAAATCCAGTATTTGATCCTGCATTAGAAGATTTATATTGTCCAGATGCAACAGCTATAACTTTAGGCGCTATGGACTTAAATGGAAATGGTGCAGATGCAGTAAGTTTTACCATTGATGGAATGACTACTACAACAATTGATCCTGCGAACCTGTCTATCGGAACACATACTGTCCTGATGACTTTTGATGGCGCAGCTGTTACTAACGATGGTTCAGGAACAATTGCTGATCCAAATATTCCTGGTTGTATTCAACAAGTACAAAAAGTAATTGAAGTCAATGATACTGAACCGCCAATGATCACCTGCCCTGCTAATATTACTATTGGATGCGATGCCTCTACTGCTCCTGCTAATACCGGAATGGCAACAGCCACAGACAATTGTAACACTGCTCCTACAATTACATTTGTTGATGTCAGTACTCAAGGTCAAGGTTGCAATGCTTATAGCTATACCATCATTCGAACATGGACCGCAACGGATGCTACCAATAATTTTTCTACCTGCTCACAAGTCATCACGGTACAAGATATAACACCACCAATGATTACTTGTCCTGCAAATGTCACTGTAGAATGCGATCAACCAACTGATCCAGGAGCGACTGGAATAGCAACTGCTAATGGCGATAATTGTGCAATGGATAGTGAGTTAATTGTTACTTTTAGTGACCTAAGTACTCAAGTACTTGCTGGTTGTGGAAATGATAATTATACCATTACTCGAACATGGACCGCTACTGATCCTTGTGGAAATACCGCTCAATGTGATCAAATCATTACCGTAGAAGATTCTACACCAGCTACTATTATTTGCCCAGCTAACACAACAATAGAATGCGATGAAGACACTTCTCCGAACAATACGGGAGTGGCAGTTGCTATAGATAATTGTTCTGCTGAAGATGAGATTTCGATTACTTTTAGTGATAACAGCACACAAGAAACTACAGGTTGTGCACAATACATGTACACTATCTCCAGAACATGGATGGCGACAGATGCTTGTGGCAATACGAGTACTTGTTTACAAATCATCAATGTAGAAGATACGACACCACCAGCGATCACTTGTCCTACCGATCTTACAATTGAATGTGACGAAGATACCTCTCCTGCGAATACAGGGATGGCCACAGGCATGGATAATTGTTCAGATGTTGCTGAAATAGTAATTACTTCAAGTGATGTAAGTACACAAGGCTTAATTGGTTGTGCGAAATACCAATATACGATTACTCGAACATGGACGGCAACAGATGCCTGTGGAAATTCCAGCACTTGCGTGCAAACCATTGAGGTAGATGATACGACGCCACCAGTGATCACTTGTCCTGCCAACTTAGATGATCTTGATTGTTTAAGTGGTCCATTACCAACGGCCAATACGATTGCTGAGTTCATCGATTTAGGAGGAACGGGAATGGATAATTGTAGCACTGCTGATGAATGGATGATTACGTTTAACGACAGTCCAGCAGGTCGAGATTTATTAGATTACTGTTCTACTAATCCTGCAGATCGGACATTAACTCGAACGTATAGCATATCAGATGCTTGTGGAAATGTAAGTACTTGCGCACAAACTTTTACCTTCAATCAAAGTTTGACCGGGCCTATCATAACAGAAATACCTTTAGATCAAGTCGTTACTTGTGCTGTGGAAGCTTTTTCTCAAATGGCTGCCTTTAATGCAGAAACAGATTGCGCATTAGGGTCAACTAAAACCGTGGAAGCATTACCAGTTATTGGTACTGAAAATTGCCCAGGAGCAAGATATCAATTCAGATATACCGTAGAAGATGTTTGTGGTCGAAGTGCATCGCATATCCAAACCTATACAATTCAGAATGATCCATTTGAATATATTTGTCCTTCTATTGATTGTGAAATTGATTGTAGCGCAACAGCAGAAGAAGCAATTGCTGCATTTGATTTATACACCCAACATGCGATTTTCGTTACTTCTTGTGCTGGTTTAGATCCTGTTGTTTCTTACAGCTTCAATCCAAATAGCTTGGGAGGATGTGGATCTCAAACGACGGTTAACTTCACGGCAACTGATCCATGTGGACGTTCTGCAAGTTGTGCTTCTACCATTGTGGTAGTAGACAATGAGGCTCCAGTGATTACAGGTTCAATTTCAAGTACCTTCCGAAATTGCGGTTCCTTTGCCATTTCAGATTATCAATCATGGGGACAAGATGCCATCAATTCTGTTGACATTGACAATAACTGTGACAATACGATTACCTGGTCTTATGCGCCAAATGTTCCGAATACAGAAAACTGTGGAACCGGAGGTATTTCTACAACGATTGTTACTTTTACCGCAACAGATAATTGTGGAAATGCAAGTACAACTACAGCAAAATTCTTCTTAAAAGATGGACCAGTTTCAAATCTAAATGTGACTGTATCTGGTCATTTACGAACAGAGAATGATGAGATGGTAGATTTAGTAGAAGTCAAAGTTAACGGATCAGATATTGAAGATGGAGTGGAAACTGGAGACGATGGTTACTATGAATTTGAATTGCCATCTGAGAATAATTACACCGTTGCGCCTACGCGAAATGATGATCCATTAAACGGTATTTCTACAATGGATTTAATCTTGATCAGTCAACATGTATTGGGTGTTCAATCATTGGACTCCCCTTACAAATTAATTGCAGCTGACATCAATAATTCTGGAGAGGTGACTGCATTGGATATGATTGCTCTTCGTAAAATGATCTTATTGGTGGATGACGAATTTGAGAACAACACCTCTTGGAGATTCATAGACGCAGATTATGTTTTTGGAAATCCAACTAATCCATTTGAATCAACTTTCCCAGAGGATTATAGTATCAACGATTTAACTGAAAATACAATCGCGGATTTCATTGCAGTGAAGACTGGTGATGTCAATGGTTCTGCTATTCCAAATCAATTAGTTTTGGGCGATACACGTGAAGGATTAGAAAACTTAGTTTTCCAAATAACAGACCAACAACTGAAAAGTGGAGAGTCCTACACGGTTGACTTTAAAGCCAAAGACTTTACGGAAGTATTAGGTTATCAATTTACACTTGACTTTGATACTGACCAATTGGAACTGGTTGATTGGACTGGTGGCGAATTGAAAAACTTAGATACTGACAACTTTGGAATTCGTTTGCACGAAGGTGTATTGACTTCAAGTTGGAACGTCCAAAATGGATTGAGTTTACCAGATGATGCGGTATTGTTTAGTCTAACATTTAAAGCGAAAGCGAATGTCAAATTGAGTCAAGTCATCAGTTTAAGTTCTCGTCATACTACAGCTGAAGCCTACAGCCAATCTGAGTCATTGATGAATCTAAACTTAGAATTTAGCAACGATAGTAGCATTGATGAATCTACTTTTGCCTTGTATCAAAATCAACCGAATCCATTTAAATCGAATACGACTATTGGTTTTACTTTACCTGAATCAGGTGAGGCGACGCTAAGGATTTATGATGTATCAGGTCGAAGCTTACAAGTTATTCAAAAGGATTTTGCAAAAGGATACAATGAGGTAAACATTAACCAAAGCAATTTGGATAATGTCGGTATATTGTACTATCGTTTAGAAACTTCGAATCATAGCGCAACAAAGAAAATGATTATAATCAAATAATTGATTACGATCCAGGATAGTATTAATTAAAATTTAAAATGGCCCTCTAACGTGATTCATACGATAGAGGGCCATTCAATTATTCAAAATTCCCACATTCAATCATTCACCAAAAGCCTCTAAAATTCCTTTAGGATTAATTCGGCCCCAGCCATATTCTAAGCTTCTGTAATTCGAAGGACGAGTATCATTGGTAGCAGTCGATCTGATCACTCGAAGGATTTCAGAAACATTAAGCGACCTATTATTTTGTTTGATGTGTTGATAAACTAAGGCCATTAAACCACTGACGATAGCTGCTGCAAATCCAGTATATTGTATCTTATCTCCTTTCTCATTTTCCAAAAAATTAATATCCAATTGTCCTCCTGGAGCCAAGACATCTAAGGTGTAACTTTTGATGGAAGAGTTTAATCTTGATTGATTCATATCATAAGCCCCCACAGATAAAACTTCCTCTAAACAACCGGGATAATTATCCTCTGGCACTGCTACTGTTGCATCTCCTGAGGAAGCGATAATCAAGGTCCCCGCTTCAGCAGCGGTGTTGATCAGACTTTCTAACATATCTTTATCTTGCAAAGACAAAGCAGCTGCACGCCAATTGACACTCGTAAAAACAATGTCGACTTCTTCTTCTAAAGCCCATTCCAAACCAGCGATAAAATGTTCCAATTGTGGCTTGTTTCGATGAACCATGACTCGACCAATAAACAATCGCGCAGAAGGCGCAATCCCTAATAATTGAGTATTGCCTGTTCCACCGATCAGGCCAGCACAATTGGTTCCATGTCCATCCATATCCTTTTGTTGATGACTGGAATCCGCTTCACAAAAATCTTGATATTTCGTAATTCGATCTTGCAAATCTGGATAACTAGGGTCAATTCCGGTATCAAGAATAGCTACCTTTATTTCTTTTCCAAAATATCCTTTTTCCCAATATAAAGTATCTATCTCTAAACTATCAATGGCCCAATTTTTTTCTTTTACAGAAATATTTTGATCCAACTTATCATCAGAACCAGGTTCTTCTTTTTCAACAATTGGTGTTTCAATAGTGGCCGTTGATCCTGTTTCAATTTTAGTTGAATACACTTCATCAGCGTCCTCATTATCCGAATGCCCCGTTTCCAATCTAAGCGCTTGACCACTCCAATAATACCAATTGTGTGCATCCTTGTACCACAAATCAATACCATCCACAGTTGATCCAGAATACATTCTGTTATCCACTTCAATAATCGTTTCGGCCAATACAACACCAATCGGTTGCACCTCTAAATCCGTGTGAGTGGATCGAATGTAAGTATCGACAAGAAATTGGATTTTCATTTTTTATTATAATTATGAATGTCTGAATAATTGAATTTTGAATGGGACTTCTATCACGATACCCACGTTCGAAGGCTCATTCAATTATTCATTCATTCAAAATTTCTTTTTCAAAACACAAAATAATTTATTACACCGTGTATTAATTAACCCACAGGTTTAGAAATTTCGATTCGACTGGTGTTATGATTATTCGTATTACTAGAAGTAGGAATTCTTCTCGCTTTTTCAAGCATATCTTCATAATCTTCTGCTCGTCTCGGAGCTTGTCCAGAACTACGAATATTGACCATTTTTCGAAGTAAATCGAACCAAAAATTAGCCCCTAAAGAAACCGCCAATGCAGTCACTAACCAACCCAATATTTTTTCAAACCAGGAATAAATTTTATAGTCAGGATTGATCGACATGTTTTCCCATCCTAAACCTAATGGATTTTGAATCGATGCTAAGTCTTGATTAACCAATTGATTCATTTGCCCCTGAAACTGCTGAAAGGTTTGTGCATTGGGAGCTACAGAATTATTGGTATTCATAAATTGCTGGGCAGAAGTCATCAGTTCCAAACGTGCACTGGGATCTTTTGATAATTTATCATAAATAGAAATAGTATCGGCATTGAATAAAACGGCTATCACCAAACCTATCGCCAATAAAATATATTGCGTATTTCGTTTGTACCAACCCGTAGATCGATCCATGACATCATCGTACCAACTTTCGACTTTGAGTTTAAAATGAGCATCATCGCCATGAGAGTCTCGATGCAATTGCTGCAATACTTTTCGGAGTTGTTCATTTTCAATGACTTGAAATCTTTCTGTTTCATTGCCTTCTTCATCTTTACCATCAAAAATGGTATCCATCAAGATAGATCTAAACGATCTGGAGCTTAAATAAGAAGGTGGTGTTTTTTTACCTAAAGATTTACCAGCCAATTGCTGATACAAGGCATTTTGTTTAAATTTCTCAAAGGTCTTTTGATCATTTTGATCGGTGAGCATGCTGCGAAGGGCCTTTTCCAGATTTTTTCCCCGTAAGGACATCCAACCAGCTAATAATTCCATAATGGTGGTCGCCAATAGGCTAAAAAGCAACATGACGAAGACGAGTCCAATAACTACGTTAAGCATAAGTGTTTGTTTTAATATCACTCAAGGTAGTTATTTTGTAATATTTTTCAAATATTCGGAGCTGATAATATACAATGTGTTGCGTTTAAAATCCAAGATTATTTTTAACTCATTAAAACTAGGAGAATCAATAAAAATTCACGATTTTGTAAAGGAAATATACTCCAAATTTTAACCAAGAAAACAATTACCTATCATGCGAATCAAAACGCTGCTATCCCTATTTGTATTTTTACTACCGCTTTTTTTATTCAGTCAAACGACCGATAAAGATGATAAACCTTCAGGTTTTGAAGACTTAAATGAGATCATCTATTTTACACCTGGTATCTCTGCTGTCACCATTGATAAAGGAGCGATAGAAGTGAATCTTTTTAATGCTTTTACTTTTGGTCAAGAAATTTATAATTTTGTTAGTCCACCTTATCAAAAATTACCTGGAAGTCAAAAGGCTTTTAATTCTACTTTACGAGCCATGTTTGGCTTATCTTTTAATAAAAATTTTGATCTAGGTTTTGATATTAATTATACAGCTATAAATGTTGAATCCACTGATGTTTCTTTTTTTAGAGCAGGGCCTCGAGTGAGGTGGCGCCCATTTGGAGCGATCAGTGAAAGTCTTGATGTGACCATTCAAAACTCTCTTCAATTTGTCATTAGAGACAAGGATAATCTGTTTACCAATCAACCCGAATTATCTAATCAAATCTTATTGACTAAATATTTTTTAGATCAAAATTTATTGCTCTTACTCAATGCTGGAATCACCTTTCAAACCAAATCTAGTGTGGCTTCTTTCGATCGAAAAATTCCTTTTTCTATTCCGCTGTCTTTTATTGTCGGTTATTATCCTAGAACCGATATTATCGTTTATACAGGATTGGCTTATAGTCGACAAATGGCTACCGTTCCTTGGGCGAGCGAAGACAAACGTTTTTTACGCGTCAGCGCTACTAACCTACTGATAGGTGGACAATATTTATTAGACCAAACGTTTAGTGTCTTTTTAACTTCTGGTATCAAACTCTCTACCCTTAGAGGTGGAGGTGCTCATTCAATTGTCATTGGTGGGAATATGTTGTTGAATTGATATTTTTGGTTCTTTTTTCAAATACATGAATACATGAATAAGGAAACATAGATTGGATCTTCTCATGGTAAACATGAAATTTGACCCAATCTATCTTTCCCTAAAACCAAATTCTAAAAAGAAAAATAAAAACCATTAGTCAATGCACAACTATAATGCAGACAGCCTGACCGATTAAGAGAAACGCCAAAATCAGCATCATAATACTCATTTCCCTCCAAAGGTTCATTTGGCTCAAATGTTAAAGTAGTTGAGTTAATGAAAGTTGTGGTACCTGCAATAGGTTCAAGATAGTAATAATCATATAATACAACTTCATAACCTTCACCACTATAGAAGCTAAAATCTGAACTAAAAAACCTTCCTTTAATCGTAATTATATTATTTTCCATATCATAAGAAGATAAGTTAGGATCAATCATTCCTTGACTCAACAACTCAACTTGATCACCAAATTCAACTGGTGTTAAAACAATTCTTGCGACTAGTGTAGCTTCATAATAGGAAAAATCCATATAGGTAAAATCAAAAGCTCCTTCATATTGAACTCCGTCATATTCGATTTCCAGCCAAGAACCATCAGTCGCATATCGGCCTATAAGTGTCGTAGGATTTTGATTTTCCTCGTCAGAATATAGATCACATGTATCTGATCCACAAAGATCAGGAGTAATGAAAATGTTATCTGCTTCGGGATTATCAGATCGAAATTTTCGAATTGCCGTCCAATCATTAGCAAAACCAGTAATTACTGTACCACCAGGTACAGTAGGAATCACCACATTAACCGTACTTGTGTTAACAGGTGCATCTTCTGATATTTCTGTTCCGATTTGAAAGTTTTTAATATTGGAATAACAATTGTTTGCCGTTTTAATTCTCAAGGGTACAGACTGTCCACTAATCTCGTCAGATATAGGGACATGCAAACTCATGATCCCATTATCCGTGGGTAAAATTTCGTAGGTTTCTTGTGCTATATTTCCAAAGATAACTTGATCGGTAAGATTAAGGTCATTACCATATAGAATGACGGGACCACCTTGATTGTTTCCTTTCGGCAAAGTCCGTTCAATACTTGGAATGGTCACATCAATTACAGGAACCAACTTCGTTGCTTCACCTTCTGGAGTTGTCAATGTGACGATGCCACTACTGGTTCCGATAGGCACTAAAACGGTCAGTTGAGTTTCATTCTCGGCAAGAATTGTTGCCTGATAATCACCTGGAAAAGTTACCGTAACTGGACCAAAGAAATTGGCACCAAAAATTGTAAGCTCACAATTCGCTCCTACTCCATTTCCCGGTGTTACTTCCGTAATGATTGGTTCTAAGTTTGGTGGGATTTCAACTGTAAATGTAAAAGTAGCTTCTCCAACTGGTGTGCTTAATTTGACATCACCAGTGACTGCTCCTTCAGGAACGATTGTTTTCACTTCAGTGGAACTAACAAAAGTAACATCCGTAGCGGGGACATCATTGGCAAAAATAATCGTCGTTTCGTCTTCTCTAAAATTGAGTCCCTTTATTGTAATTTCATCTCCTACAAATCCTGTGGCCGGTAATATCTCACTTATCTCTGGTGCTTTTAGTACGCCAAAATTTTCAAAAGGAATAGAATTTCCGTTATCGCTTTTCAAAATAATACTTCCAGAATTGACTCCCTCAGGAACCACTAATTGAATACTTGTTGCTGATTGTGAGATAAAAGTTGTGGTTGTGATCTCATTAAAACAAATAGAAATTCCTTCGAGATCTAGCATCGTTCCTGTAATTGTAATTTCATCTCCGCTGGCAAACATATCTGGTGCAATAGACACGATTGTTGGGGCTTCGAAGATTTCAAAATCCAGTCCATTTGATTGACCTCCATCATAAATAATTTTTACTTTATGGATGCCCAAAGAAATATTTTGAGGTACACGTAGAAAAATGGAATCTCCATTTCCGGTCACAAGTGGTTGTACATCTACTTCTACTTCATCGAAAAAAACTTTTTGATAGAATTCTAAGTTTCGCCCAACGCCAACAAATAGAGATCCTTTGGCTCCACGATTCGGGACTAATTGATTCAAAGTTGGTGAGGGGATTTTTTTTTCGGAACAGCTAAAAACAGTGAGGATGGTGCATACCAATAACAGGTACTTTGTGGTGATTGATGTTTTCATTTTTATGGTTTTTTAAAAAAAATAATACTTTTTAAATTCTAATGCTGAATTTAGAAAGCAAGATACGAAATCAAAATTTAAAAGATCTACTTAAGTAACTAAACAAAATTATTTATATAAATCCTAGTTACTTATGTTTTAACTTTTCTAAAATTTGATCTTGCTTTCCTTTTAAGATATCAATTCGATAATGTAATTCCCTGTAAAATCGTTCGATATCAGACTTCAAGGCTGATTTTTTTCGAGGACATTTTCTTTCTTTTTTAATTGATACACAATTAACATCTCTAATCAAATCATTGGCCGTTAGCATGGTTAATTTATGTAGATCATCTAAGGCATATTCCAAAAGTCGTTCGGCATCACTGGTTCGATTTTCATCTTCCCAATATTCTTCTACTCCACTGATGATAACGTTCCTATTCTTATTGAGTTCTTCGTAAGCTTCTGAGTAGTTCATTATTGTTTGAGCGACCTCAACTTGAGCATTTCTATTTTTAAAAATTTTATTCCCTTTCAACCGAAAGGCATCTTCCACGTCCAAAGCACGGCTTACAAAATGTCGCATATCTTTCGAAAAAAGATCCAATGTTTTTTTCTTACCCGCAGTGACCACAGCAACTCGCTCCGCTCGAACCAAACTATCTTTTCGTTCATTTTCCAACCTCAAATTATCGAGGAGAAAAACTTGTTGTTCAATCCCTTCTAAAATTTTAGCATCCACTTGACTCAAATATTGATTAGCGAATGTGTCTAACTCCGCTTTAATCAAAGTAGCATCTACTTTATCTTTTTGGAGTTCTTCTATTTTTTTAAAAAGACGTTTATAATTATCTTGTTCATTGCCTTTTCCAATATAAACCTTCCATACAAAGTCAGTGTCTTTGGTAAATGGAAAAAAGCCGTTCACAGGAAAAAGTATTTTCCAGCCACCTTTTAAAGTCATTTCTACTCCATCCTTATCCGCGGATTGTTCGATCATAAATTCACCATTGCTATCACTCCTAAAACTACTATTTCCTATCCGGCCAGCCAAGGGTTTGGTATACGGTAATTCTTTGTAAAAAAACTTTCCTCGAATCATCACTTCGTCCTGTGCAGATATCGGTTTGACCAATATGCATATCAGCAGGAGAATAATAGTTTTTAAAATATACTTCATTTTTTTAGTCAATCGTTAATTCAATAAGTTGATCAGAAATTCTTTCCATTCCATTAAAAATGGCTTTTTCCTCTTTAAAAACTCGAATCCGAACTTCCTTTCCTTTTTTAAAGGGTACGAGTTGGTTAAAATCTCCTCTTTGATCTGTTGTGGTTTCTATTCCTTCAATATTGACGGTAACCCCAACTAGAGGATTTCCATTTAAATTAGCAATATTTCCGCGTAGATTTGTTTGGTGTTGAATGGCTTGAAGAATTACTTCTAGTCCATTTCCTTTAGCAGGAATGCTTAGTTCTATTTGTTCAGTATGATAATTTTCAATTTGTGGATTGATGCTTATTTTTTGCTGACGAAGAGAAGTCGAAATATTGCTGAGTACAATTCTTCCATTTTTACCCACCGCCAATTTCTCTGGTTTTCCATCATAAACAAAACGAAGATCACCTTCAGTTATGACCTTACTTTTTGCAGAATCACCATAAACAAAAACATCTAAATCAAAAGTATTAACCTCACTATTCGTTTGATTCTTAGTATCGTCTTTTGAAAAAACAAACCATAAAAATCCAACTAGAAAACTCATTACAATAGCGGCAATGGTTCCTTTTGATAAAATAGATTTCGTTGTTGAAGAAGGAGTTTCTTTTTCTTTTTGACGAAGCTGTTCGATATAGCTTGTCGCTTTGAAGTTCGGGTTAAGATCATCTTCATCTATTTGATCCACCCATTCCAATAGCTGATATCGTAAGGCTCCTATCCTTTGATTGGCTTTATGATCGTCGATTAAACTTTTTCGAAGATCGTTTTTTATATTTCGGTAAGTAGATTGGTGGAGGAGCAATTCATTATAAGGCTCAAGAGAATGATTTAGCCATTTGTCTATCCATTCCATAGCAAAGTCCATATCGAGTGAGATGGCTTTTTTTATAGCGATTTTGTCTTCATTGGTTTGCATAAAATCAAATCCTTCCTTGTAAAAATAAAACAGACTTAGGGTATGTTTAAATACTTGCGATAATAAAAATACATTTAGTCCCCCTAAACTATGAAATATTTTTATTAAATCAATAAGAAGCAATCAATAATTTCTTTAATCAGAAAATACGGTTTTATAATAACACCTATTAGTCACCGCCCCAACACATACGTGTATAAATTGTTTTGAAAGTAAAACCCACACCATACATATACAGAAGTATCTAAAAAAAATCGTCTAAAAAAAGAAACACTTAAAAAAGAAAGGACTAATCTGTTTTCATTTGAATTACTCCTTTTGAAGTTTTTAAACTTGGCCCATGCTAGGCTCGTTATTTTAATTTATTATGTTTGCTTGGGCAAATATAATGTTTTATATTCATGCGACAAATGTCTTGAAAATATTTTTTCATTCACATTTACTGCTTTGTAATAAAAGTTATTAAAGATTTTAGCTTTGTCTTAATGGTAATTTTGAATGCAAGAATGACTGAATTCTGAATGGCCTTCTATTGGCAAATATCGCGATTTAGGGCCATTCAAAATTCCTTCTTTAAGATACAATGAAATTTTTATTACAAAGTATTTACATACACTGTAAACTAATTAACTTTCAAAATAAAATTCAGTGCTTTTTCATTTATACAACGAACTGAAATCTTTATTTAGTATTAAAAAAAATCACAATATCAAATTTCAATCAAAAATAATTCATGGCAAAGCAATACACTCTTCACCGCTGCGGTAGAAAAATAAAAGTAGAAAAAGAGACCACCTTTTTTACTGCTATCCTTCCTAAAAACAAACTTGTTTCAGAGGTCAATGAAATTCAAGAAGTCCAAAAAATAAAAAGGGTTTTTAAAAATGTTTATAAAATAAAAACCGCAGAAGAGAATGTCGATGGCATCATGAATCATCTTCGTAGTAATTTTAAAGCCAAGGCTGTCGTTCATCATGCCTATATTCCAAAAGGAGATGTGACTACTCGATATTATATCACAGATATGATTATCGTTGCATTCCGTTCTGGGACGCGAACGGCTACGATTGAAAAAATCATGAAACTGCATGGTATTCAATTACTCAAACAATATCAACACTTACCCAATACTTGCTTGTTTAAGGTTACCAGTTCTGCTGGAAAAAATCCAATCAAAGTGGCCATCGACCTTTCTGCATACAAAGAAATAGAATATGCAGAACCCAATTTGGTTAATCGTTTTGAAAATGCACATCGACCAAGTGATGATCTTTTTGATCAACAATGGCATTTACATAGTAAAGCCGGAATTGAGTTGGTCAACAATGCACATGTCTCTGCCATCAAAGCTTGGGACATTACAAGAGGTTCGAAGGATGTAGTGGTCTCTGTGATTGATGATGGATTTGATTTGAATCATCCTGATCTCAGTGGACCTGGAAAAATTGTTTTCCCTAGAGATTTTGTTGATAAAGATTTGAACCCAACAGCTACTATTGAAACGGACGACTATCATGGGACACCGTGTGCAGGTGTAGCTATTGGAAATGAAAATGGAGAAGGGATTGTGGGTATTGCACCTGAATGTGCTTTTATGCCTATTCGCTTTGATCTGGCAGCTGATGACCATATGCTCTTTGAAATGTTTGAATTTGCAGGAAAACATTCTGATGTCATTTCTTGTAGTTGGGGACCACCTCCGGTCAATGCTCCAATGAACATGATTAACTACAAGCAATATACGCAGTTGGCCAAAACAGGTGGACCAAGAGGTAAAGGTTGTGTCATTGTTTTTGCCGCAGGCAATTATAATGCACCACTTAAAGACTCCAAAAACAAAAAATTTGACTGGTTCCATCCAAGTGTTGGCGTCGTCACTACCAACGAAGCCATCCTCAATGGCAATGCTGCTCACCCCAGTGTGATCGCTGTTTCTGCTTCTACTAGTCAAAATAAAAAAGCAGCTTATAGTAATTGGGGAAAAGAGATTTCGATTTGTGCTCCTAGCGATAATTGGCACCCTATTGAACAAGATACCTTTGTGCCTGGCCGAGGTATTTGGACTACTGATAATGAAAATGTAGGTGTTGGTTTCACCAACAATAGTCGATACACTGGCTCTTTTGGTGGAACCTCTAGTGCTACTCCTTTAGTGGCTGGAGTGGCTGGTTTGATCATTGCCGCAAATCCGGATTTAACGGCCAAACAAGTCAAAGAGATTTTGAAAACACTTGACCCTCGTTGTTTAAACATTCAATTGAGTCAGAAAACAATAAGCCCTGAAGTTCAACAACTAGTAGACGACATCCGATCGCCATCACTTTCCTCATAA
>CAYTVR010000106.1:0-22560 GCA_964441245.1 uncultured Saprospiraceae bacterium
ATTGTGCAACAGGAGGAGATCTTTGTTGTGATACTGCTGCAGATCCTCAAATGGGTGGCGGTAATTTTAGTTCTGCTTCTTGTACCTACAGTGGTAGTGAAACAGATTGTAATGGCGATAGTCCTTATGTACCTCCATTTAACAATTTTATGTCTTATGGATGGTCTTGTAGAGGAATATTTTCTCCTTGTCAGGAAGGTAGAATGCAAGCAGAATTGTCTGCTGGAGCAGTAGGGCCATCTATGTTACAAATCGATTGCGAATTAATCGTTGATTGTTCAGCGATAACTGATCAACCTTTAGAGTGTAGATCAGATTTACCTCCCGTTGATTTTGATTTAGTATTTGCTACTGATTCATGTGGTGATGTTACTAAGTCTGCATTGACCATCATTCCTGGAAATTCTGGTTGCCCAGGAGATCCTGTGATTATTACACGTGAGTATTTTCTCAGTGATGGTGAAACAGTTGAATCATGTTTCCAAACCTTTACGGTAGAAAGTACCATACCTCCAACGATTACCTGTCCAGCTAATGTGACAGTTAATTGTGATGAAGATACCAGTCCTGCAAATACCGGAATGGCAACTGGAATGGCCTCTTGTTCTAATTTTTCATTAGATATTACCTTTTCTGACGTAAGTACCCAAGGTCAAGGATGTAGTGAGTTTAGCTATATTATCATCCGTACTTGGTCGGCAACAGATGCTTGTAATCGGGTAACGACTTGTAGTCAAACTATTACAGTACAAGATTTGTCTCCACCAATGATTACTTGCCCTGTTGATGTCACCGTAGAATGTGATCAACCAACGGACCCAGGAGCAACTGGACTTGCAACTGCTTCTGATGATAACTGTGCAGATATTGACGACCTAACAATAGTTTTTAGTGACGTAAGTACGCAGGAGCCAGCAGGTTGTGGAAATGATAATTATACGATAACTCGAACGTGGACAGCTAGCGATCCTTGCGGAAACACTTCTACTTGTGTACAAATAATAACCGTAGAGGATTCTACTCCGCCAACTATTGTTTGCGCTGCAAATACTACTATTGAATGTGATGAAGACACTTCTCCAACCAACACGGGAATGGCAGTAGGAATTGACAATTGTTCTGCCCCAGATGAAGTTGTCATTGCTTTTAGTGATGTGAGTACACAAGGAACGGTAGGTTGTGCACAATATGAATACACGATTTCTCGAACATGGACGGCAACGGATGCTTGTGGAAATACTTCTACATGTACCCAAACGATCAATGTAGAAGATAGCACTCCACCAATGATTACTTGTCCTGTAGATGTAACCATCGAATGCGATGAGGATACCTCACCAACGAATACTGGTGTAGCAACCGCTGCTGATAATTGTTCAGATGTTGATGAAATTGTCATTGATTTTAGTGATGTAAGTACACAAGGCACTGAAGGTTGTGCTCAGTATCGATATACCATTACTCGAACATGGTTAGCAACGGATGCTTGTGGAAATTCAAGCACTTGCGTGCAAACAATTGAGGTGGATGATACGACTCCTCCAGTAATAACTTGTCCTGCAAGCATGAATGGATTAGACTGTTCAATTGATCCACTTGCAGTAGCCAATACCATTGATGAATTTATTGATCTAGGAGGAACAGGAGCTGATAATTGTAGCACTCCAGACGAATGGACGATTGAATTTAGTGACGATCCAGTAAGTCGAGAACTATTAGATTTTTGTTCTGCAAATCCAGCAGATCGAACAATGACAAGAACTTATACGATCAGAGATGCTTGTGGAAATACAAGCACTTGTATACAAACCTTTACGTTTAATCAAAGTTTAACTGGGCCAATTATAACAGAAGAACCTCAAGACAAAACAATCAGTTGTGCTTATGAAGTGATGCCTGAATTGGCTGCCTTTAATGCTATAATAGATTGTAATCTAGGGTCTACCAAAACGGTAGAAGCACTTGCTCCTTTAGGAGCAGAAAATTGTCCAGGTACTCGATATAGATTTAGATATACAGTAGAAGATGCTTGCGGGCGAACAGCATCTAGCATTCAAACTTATACGATAGAGAATGATCCTCCAGAATTGATTTGTCCAACGAATCCCTTCTGTATTATCGAATGCGCAATAGATCCTGCAGAAATCACAGAATCATTTGAATGGTATGCAGAAAATGCTACTTTCACCACTTCATGTGCTTTGGGAGCTACTATTAGCAACACTTATAATCCTAACAATTTTAGTGATGTGAATTGCGCAAGTAATCCATATGCCACCCCTAATGTCAGAAAAATTCAGGATGTAACTTTTACAGCAACAGATGATTGTGGACGATCTTCTTCATGTGCTCGAACGATTTTGATTGTTGATAATCAAGGTCCAGTGATTGAAGGTGAGCCTTACCTGACCATCCGAGAATGTGATGATATTATTCAACAACAATATGATGCATGGATTCATGATAATATCACGAATGCGATGACCGCAACAGATGCATGTGGTGAAATTACGTGGAGCCATACTCCTGCAAGTCCAAACGAAGGACCATGGATCAATGGTTATGCGATTACGGAAGTATATTTTACCGCAACAGATGAGTGTGGAAATATGACCACGAAAGAAGTTCATTTCAAACTCAAAAACCAACATCCACCAACATGGACGGGAACATTGACTGATAAAACAGTGGAATGTGATCAACCATTACCTGACTTTGACCCTGCTCCAGGATTTTCAAATGGATGTGGTGTGACCGTTGTCACTTCAGCAGATGTAACTACTCCAGGTGATTGCCCAGCAGAATATAGCATTACTCGTACCCATACCGTTACAGATAACTGTGAAGGTGTCAATACAATTTCACAAACTATTTTTGTAGTGGATACTACTCCGCCAGTAACGCCAACTGCACCAGCAGATGTCGATCTTCAATGTGCGGCTGATGATATGCCAGCACCAGTAGATCTAACAGCAGAGGATAATTGTTCAGGATCGATTACGGTAAGTCCAACAGCAGTGATTACCCCCGGCAGTTGTGAGAATCAATTTACGATGGTGCGAACGTGGACCTTTGTGGATGATTGTGGAAATGAGAGTAGCGTTAGCCAAACGATCACCGTCAATGATGATACTTCGCCAGTAGCGCCAATGGCACCAGCGGATGTCAATGTACAATGTGCGGATGATGTTCCAGCGCCCATGGATATGACCGCAGTGGATAATTGTGATGGCGACATCACTGTTTCACCAACTGCAGTGATTACGCCCGGTAGTTGTGAGAATCAATTTACGATGGTACGAACGTGGACCTTTGTAGATGGTTGTGGCAATGAAAGTAGTGTTAGTCAAACGATTAATGTGAATGACACGACCGCACCGGATGCCCCACCAGCGCCAGCGGATGTCAATGTACAATGTGCGGATGATGTTCCAGCGCCCATGGATATGACCGCAGTGGATAATTGTGATGGCGACATCACTGTTTCACCAACTGCAGTGATTACGCCCGGTAGTTGTGAGAATCAATTTACGATGGTACGAACGTGGACCTTTGTAGATGGTTGTGGCAATGAAAGTAGTGTTAGTCAAACGATTAATGTGAATGATACGACTGCACCGGATGCCCCATCAGCACCAGCGGATGTCAATGTACAATGTGCGGATGATGTCCCAGCGCCAGTAGATTTAACGGCGACTGATAATTGTGATGGTGACATTACTGTTTCACCATCGGCAGTGATTACGCCCGGTAGTTGTGAGAATCAGTTTACGATGGTACGAACATGGACCTTTGTAGATGGCTGTGGTAATGAAAGTAGTGTTAGTCAAACGATTAATGTGAATGACACGACTGCACCGGATGCACCATCAGCGCCAGCGGATGTCAATGTACAATGTGCGGATGATGTCCCAGCGCCAGTAGATTTAACGGCGACTGATAATTGTGATGGTGACATTACTGTTTCACCATCGGCAGTGATTACGCCCGGTAGTTGTGAGAATCAGTTTACGATGGTACGAACATGGACCTTTGTAGATGGTTGTGGTAATGAAAGCAGTGTTAGTCAAACGATTAATGTGAATGACACGACTGCGCCGGATGCTCCATCAGCTCCAGCGGACGTAAATGTACAATGTGCGGATGATGTCCCAGCGCCAGTGGAATTAACGGCAACTGATAATTGTGATGGAGATATTACAGCAAGTCCATCAGCAGTGATTACGCCCGGCAGTTGTGAGAATCAATTTACGATGGTACGAACATGGACCTTTGTAGATGGTTGTGGTAATGAAAGTAGTGTTAGTCAAACGATTACTGTTAATGATGATACGGCACCAGTTGTCCCTGTACCACCAGCAGATATAATGGTACAATGTGCGGATGATGTTCCAGCGCCAATGGATATGACCGCAGTGGATAATTGTGATGGTGACATCACTGTTTCACCAACAGCAGTGATTACGCCCGGTAGTTGTGAGAATCAATTTACGATGATACGAACATGGACCTTTGTAGATGGTTGTGGCAATGAAAGTCGCATTAGCCAAGGAATCATAGTGAATGATGATACGGCACCAGATGCACCATCAGCACCAGCAGATGTGAATGTCCAATGTGCAGAGGATGTCCCAGCACCAGTAGAATTAACAGCGACTGATAATTGTGATGGTGACATCACTGTTTCACCAACTGCAGTAATTACACCAGGTAGTTGTGAGAACCAATTTACGATGGTACGAACGTGGACCTTTGTGGATGGTTGTGGAAATGAGAGTAGCGTTAGTCAAACGATCACTGTCAATGATACGACTGCACCAGATGCACCATCAGCGCCAGCGGATGTGAATGTTCAATGTGCAGACGATGTCCCAGCGCCAGTAAATTTAACTGCCATTAGTAATTGTGATGGTATGATTACCGTATCCCCAACTGCAGTGATTACTCCAGGTAGTTGTGATGATAAATTCGTTATGGTACGAACGTGGACGTTCATGGATATTTGCGGAAACGCTAATAGTGTTAGTCAAACGATTACCGTTAATGATGATACTGCACCTTACTTTACTCACGTACCAGATGATAAGGAAATCGATTGTGATGATTATCCTCATTTTGGTCATCCAGAGGCACATGATAATTGTAGCAATGTTACGATTACCTATGAAGATTCTCAAAGTGGAGATGCTTGCCAAACAGTTTATACTCGAACTTGGACGGCAACAGATGATTGTGGCAATACTTCCACAGCTGCTCAAAACATTAGTACTGTGGATGATGAAGCACCTTATTTCACTTGGGTGGATGATGATGAAGAAATCGATTGCGATGAGGATCCAGAATTTGGCCCAATTGCAGCCAAAGATGATTGTGATGATGATGTGGAGATCACTTATGAAGACTCTCAAAGTGGCGACCCATGTTCCTATGTATATACCAGAGTATGGACTGCAACAGATGATTGTGGCAATACTTCCACAGCCTCTCAAACCTTGACTACATGGGATAATCACGATCCAGATTGGGATTACTTCCCACACGATGATTATTTAAGTTGTAGTGATTGGCCATATGATCCTTCTTCGGATATGCCAACTGCTTACGATAATTGTAGTAATGTTACGATTACCTATGAAGAAGAAATTGATGGTGATCCAGAGCATTGTGAGGAGGATGGATTTGAGTATCGAATTAATTGGATCGCTACTGACGAATGCGGAAACGAAGAACATCGAACTCAAGAGTTTTGGGTTGAGCCAGAACATGGTGCAGATTTAGGAAGCATTAGTGGACATATCGCTAATGAGTCAGATGAAATGATTGAATTAGTAGACGTAAGTATAATCGGAGGAAACAATGGTTGGTCAACTAGTGAAATGACTGAAGCAGATGGTTATTATGGATTTCAATTACCAGTGGATAATAATTATGAAGTTGCTCCTGAGCGAAATGACAATCCTTTGAATGGTATTTCAACCATGGATTTAATTTTGATCAGTCAACATGTATTAGGTATTCAGTCATTGGATTCTCCATATAAATTGATTGCTGCTGATGTCAATAATTCTGGTGATATTACTGCTTTTGATATGATTGAACTTCGAAAATTGATCTTATTGATTGATTCAGAGTTTGCGAATAATACCTCTTGGCGTTTTGTAGACGAAACTTATATTTTCGCTGATCCAACGAATCCATTTGCTTCGACTTTCCCTGAGACTTATAATATTAATGGTTTATCTCAGACAGAGATTGCTGATTTTATTGGAGTCAAAATTGGTGATGTCAATGGTACGGCTATTCCAAATCAACTCTTAGCTGGTGATACACGTGATGAATTAGAAGATTTAAACTTTACTGTTCGAAACCAGAAATTAGTAGCTGGTGAAGAATATATAGTTGACTTTAAGGCCAAAGATTTCACAATGGTCATGGGGTATCAATTAAGTTTGAATTTTGATGAAAATGCTTTAGAATTTGTGGATTTGATTCCAGGTGAATTGCCACAGATGACTAGCAAGAACTTTGGTTTTAGTCACTTATCTGATGGAGTGATCACTCATAGTTGGAACCAACGTTCAGCAACTAACTTAGAAGATGATGCGGTATTATTTAGTCTGAAATTCAAAGCAAAATCTGCTACTCGTTTAAGTGAAGTGATTAGACTGAGCTCTGGATATACACCAGGAGAAGCCTACAGTTCTCTAGAAGGCTTGATGGATGTTGCCATTGAATTCAATTCTGATAAAGGAGCGATTAAAGATGTATTTGAGTTGTATCAAAATACACCGAATCCTTTCCGAAGTGAAACGACTATTGGGTTTTACTTACCAGAATCTTCAGAAGCAATATTCAGTGTCTATGATTTAACAGGACGAACCCTTTTAGAATTTGATGGTAATTATCAAGCTGGTTACAATGAAGTTGTTATCAGTAATGCAGATCTAAAAGGTGCGAATATTATGTACTACAAATTATCATTACCAGACCGAAGCAAAGTGAAGCGGATGGTTATGATTAGAGATTAGTCAAATACTGAGAGAGTAATTTTATTTTACACTCCTTCCTCGTATTGCGAGGAAGGAGTTTTTTATTTCCTCAAGAGAGGTATACTAAATTCCTACAGAAAAAATATAATTGTAAGGCAATTATACTGAGAATCGTCGATGAGAGAACTTTCCTTCAGGAAAAATAGAATAGGCTAAAGCTAAAATGTAAAAATCAGAAACTGCATCACAATTTCTGATTTTTATTTAAGTAGAAAATTTACGTTTTATTGAGGGATCACTAAAAGATAAAGCCCTATTGAAAATCAACCTTGCTCGCAGTTGGAGCAATTGCGATAGCTTCCATGATCTCAAATTTTTCACGAGCAATCGTTTCTGTTTTACCTTTATAAATAACATCTAGACTTGCTTTATAATGGCCTGGATTCGTGAAAGTATATTGAATTTCTTTTTGATTAAAGGTAGTTTGTTTACCATTATTAAACCGAAGCACATAGGTCGCATTTTCGTTAAATCGTTCGATGGTAAAAATAACGGGTTCATTGGCTTCCATAAAGCCATCGATGCTTAAGTGCTTAGCTAATTTCTGTTTTGATTTACGAGCTTGCTTTGGCCTTTTATTATCACTTTGTTGTTGTGATTTTTTAGGAGTTTGTTCAACAGAAGAAGTTGATTGAGTATTATAAATAGGATCTTTTAGGACCGGGTTGACCTGTTTTTGACGAGAGCTAGTGATATAGTACAGACCTACGATTCCTATTAAGACAAAAAGGAACGCAATATATTTGTCCTTACGTCTTTTTTCACTTTCAAAGATGTAATTTTCGAGGCCATCAGTATTGACCTCATTACGTTTATCGTAATGATCTTGACTCATAGGATGGGATTAAAGTTTAAACTTATTACGAAATTCTGAATACAATTTTTGTCCTAATTGTCGTTCGAAAATAGTATGTATATCTTCGATCATTTCCCATTTAGAACAAGTTGCAGAATTGAATCCCACGAGCTTAACTTTAAGCTCTTGTGTTAGATTCCATTTTAGGTTTTTTTCTACTAAAATATTACCCTCCTGCATATTTTTACATGCAAATTTCAAGCCATTTATTTCGTTCCATATCTGTAGTATCATTTTTAAGTTATTGGTAGTCAATTGTTTAATGCTTTTTTTGTTACGGATTTGTTCTTTTTTAAAATATTCTACTAAACCTTGAAATGCAATAAATGATCTAGAATAATGATAACCTGCCGTGTTTTTTACAATAGGACTTAAGTCATTATAATAACTAGATTCGTTAGTATATAAGTCGCGGAACTGTTGCATCAATTCCGGAATCTTAGCTTGGTCTTTGTTGATAAAACGAAAGACACGCTCTTTAGAGGACGACTTAATTTGTCCTTTAAAGAATAAGAATGTTCTGTTAGAATACAGCTCTTCTATCTGGAAATACTTTTCCAGATCTTCATGCTTGTAGTTATTTTCTTCTTGAGAGGGCGTTGGTTCTAAAGTGACTGAGTGAACTTTAGATGAGGTATTAATTTTAGGGACAATTAATGCAGGTCTTTCATCTCTGAACGTAGGCTTTTGAGGGCTTATTTTAGAAATAAAAGGTATTGTTTGGGTTTGTTTGTGTTGTTGTTCTAGAGATGGAATTTTAATTCCATTTCTAACTTGCAGTCTGGCGTCAGCCAATGTTGTTTGTGTGTTTATTTCCTTATTAAAAGTATTTTTAATTATTCTCTTAAATACCTTTTCATCATTTTGAATATCGGGTGCATAAAATTTGCTTTGAATATCCAAGTGATCACAAATGTAATTCAAAATAATATCATTATCAAAATAATCACCTATTAAAATTACTTTGTATATGTTTTTGTCTGTTAAAATTTCATTACTTATATATTTTTCTAATATTTGATGACCTTGAGTAGCTAAATTTTTTTGATCTTCAATATCTAATGCATAAGAAATTTGGACCGAACAAGAGTCTTTCGTTTTATGGATAGAAAATTGTTTTGGATATTTTTGGGTGACTAGTTGTTGATAAAGAAGTTTTTCTTCTTCTTCAGCAATGATAAATCCTTCTTTAGCTAGATTTGTAATGACAGCCTCCATGATATGATTTCTTGCTTTTTCCCATCCTAATTCTTTAATAATTATATGCGGTTGGTTTTTAGCAGAAGGGCTAGCAAAATGATAGGATACATTAATACAATCATCCAATGCTTCCAATAGAATGCTATTAGTCATCGCCAATTTTTTCTCTTTTTGCAAAGCTTGCAAATAAGTATGTTGGATCGTCCCAACATAAGAAAGTTGAAAGATCTCATGCTGAGATTTAACCCATTCGATTAAGGCCTTTTTCTCTCTAGGAGAAGTAGCTAAAGGAATGATAATAGCGATTGGAATTGGATATGTAAAATCCTGTCCTGTTTTTGTGAGAAAACACTTATAGGCATTCGTCAGTAAGGAATGATTGTGCTGAAAAGCTGCTAGGAGGGAGGAATCGTAGCTTATGTAGGTGTTGCCTTCAAATTTTAGTAAGGCTGTAGTTTCGTTTTGAATGCCTGCAAGTATTTTCTTTTTAGTGAAAATAATGCAAAGCATAGTTCCTGTTTTCTCAATAGTTATTTACAAAGTTGTTTAAAATTTCTAACATAAATATATTAAAATCCTAAACAGCCTTAATAAAGATAATCGAATTTTGAGAATTTTTGTACTATCAAAAGGAAAACTTTGAAAATGATTTAGATTACAAATTTCTTAAAAGTTAAGAAATTTGTATTGATCGCAGATAAAATGGGATACTAAAAACGGATCTAGAATTAATTAATAATTCTAGATCCGTTTTGTAAAATGAAATATTGAAAAAGCTTTTTTCTTTTAGTTTTTCATCGCGATTGGCGTATTTTCCATCTCATCTTTAGGTAAGAGCAACCATAAATTACCATAGTGATGTAAAGCACTTGCATTGCGACGAGCAGTAGCACCGATGCCGGTGTATAGATCGACATGCCCTGGACCATTGATAGCTCCTCCGATATCTTGAGCGACCAAGATTCGATATTCATGGCGAATCACTTTGTTTTTTTTATCAATAATAGGTACAGAAGCTAATAATATGCTTCCCATCGGGATATACCTTGTATCAACAGCGATAGAGTGCTCTGATGTTAAAGGAACCAAACCAGCTCCTTTTGGATTGGATTTATTCGGTTGAAAGAAAATATAAGATTCATTGATAGACAATATAGAATCTACTGCTGTAGGATTTTCTTTGAAAAACTTTTTGATGAATTGCAAGGACACATGCTCAGGAGTTGTAATTCCTTGTTTAATCATGTAACGACCTATACTTTTGTATGATCGACGATTACTACCATTGTGAGCAAAAAGTTCTTGAGTTCCATCTCTATATTCAACGATACCAGATCCTTGAACTTGCATAAAATAAATATCTACTTTACTTTTTGCGTAAGCTAATTCTAAGCCAAGACCTTTTAATACACCTTGCCCATCGATCTCTTCACGAGTAGGTAGTGGACCTTCCCAATTTTTGGGAAAAGTATAAAGAGGGTACTGGTATTCTTTTGTAGGTTTTCGAGATACTTTTAAATTTGGCGTAAAATAACCTGTAAAATGTACATTACCGCGACCATCTTCTCCTTTTATCTTTCGGGCGGTCAATTGATTTCGAGGAATCGTACCATCTTCTTTTTGAGCATCTAAGAAAAGATTAACTGTTTGTACCAATTGATCATGGCTGACGTCAAAATTGTCTAGTTTTTGATCTGATTTACGTTTTTTATACTTCAACGACCTCAATTGCTGGCGTAAAGCATGTGCCAATTTATGGTCTATCTCAGGTAATTCGATATCACCAATGGATTCTTCAGTGTAAAGGTTTTTCAAAACCATTGCATCTTTTTCTTTGCCATTGCCAAAGAAATCGTAGCCCGCACCAATCACATTGGTGGAAGGTTCGAAAGATGATTTTGATATAGATTCAAATTCAGAAGGAGAATGGCATGCGGTACACACAGCCAATAACGTTGCGGATAGCAACAGTGGGTAAAATCTGTTCATGGGATAAAAAATTAGGTCTCGGGATAAAATATGTTCAAATATGTTCTTTTGCAAAAGTATTACTTTTTTTTAACATATAAAAGGCCTTAGCCAATTAAAGCGCTAATTTTAGACATGTTCTTTCAAAACGGGCACAAAGGTACGACTTTTTACAATAAAACCAAATATGTATGTTCTTAAAATTGAATGATAGGGACTTCGCGTGAATTAAATAACAGATTTTCTCTATCTACAGAAAAAACAAATGAGACTTAAGTTAATTTTTTAATCGAAAAATAAAGCAGTTTTCTTGACTCGCATTAAGATTATTTATTATATTTGTAGTCAAATTAAAAAATCAACTAACCATTTATCTGATGCGATTAAATTAGATTTATTTATAACAGTCGTAATGATTTTTTAAAGTCAATTCAAACATATTTTTACTTTATTATTCTGATATACGAAACTCTGATTAGAGTGGCGTATAACGTCCCTTTGTTATTCTAACTTAAGGGTAATTCAAAGATCACTTTATTAATTAGGAGTTGTTTTGCTTAAAGAGAGGAATGAATTAAATAGGCCTAGTAGATTAGGATTTAACTTATAATCTACCTAGTTATTTCTATATCCTTGATTCAAGATTAGTTGCTTAAGTCCTGCTTAGACTTAAGGCTGTCTGTTTATGGGATGTAATGAAGATTTACTTAAGTAGTGTAGCTGCTTAAGCAGGTAAATCTATGTATGGATTTAAAATCAACTCAGCTAATAAGTATAAGATGCATCACGACTATAGTTTAATTCATTATTAAATAAGTATTGATATAACATTAAAAGCACGAATTTTTACTCAAAACCTTCAAAAAAAAGAAAACATGAAATTCAAGACATTATGCTCACTTTTTACATTCTTATTAACCATTTTTTATTTGAATGGAAGTCATGCACAAATTGCAGGCGATTTTACAGATTTACTAGAACAAGCAGATAGTACCCAACGAGCTGACTTTCTTTCTATGCTAGAAGAGATGGATGTAGATTTAGTTGACCTAAATGATTCCTTAAACAATAGCGGTGTTCAAGCTGGTTTACGTGATTTACTACAAGGCGAAAATCCTATAATGGATTTAGATTCCTTAATGGAAGAATGGAGTGTAGGCAGAGGCTTACTATTTGATGGATTAAATGATGCTGGAACAGATTCATTAGAGATAGATTCTGTAATGGGAACTTTCGATCATATCAATGATACTTGGAATGAAAATGTTGTTGATTTATCTACTCTTTTTGATGAATATAGCGATGATATCAATGATGTCAATGATCCTAACAATCCACTAGATATAATCGTCACAGATCCTAAGACGGATGGTTTAGATTCTTTGGAATTTGATTTGGAAGATGCATTAGAAAATACGGAGGTGAATACTGGAGGTCTATCTGATGTTATTGGACAAATGTTCGATGAAGATTTGTTTAGTCAATTTGAGATAGCTTACGGTCGTAAAGCAGCTAATATTAGATATTATGATTCAAGTTATGAACTGACCATGGAAGACTTACAAGTTCTTCGGATTGGTACCGTTCCTACTTTTACTGCTGATTGGGAAGCTCGATGGCATATGAGTGGTAGCTGGACGGGGGATGAAAATACTGGGCAAATAGGAAATACTGAAATTACTTCTCAAGCGGAGGATGAATCAATCGTAAATCCATTAACTATTGACTGTGATTTTGCTTTTATGTATAATCCTAGAATTGCTTGGTTTAATGGGAATGCTAACGAAATCGTCAACATTAGATTGATGACCAGTTTAGGTGTAGAAGTGGCGACTTATGTTCCAGATCATATTAATCCAAATATTGCGCATACAATGGATAATGTAGGTTTTACAACGAGTTGTGGTCCACAAGTTGGGACAGGATTTAGTGTAGCAACAGGATCGATTGTACTTTATACTTTAGGAACGGTGTCGTATGGTGTTGTTGGAAATAGTACCTATAACTATACCAGTATGAATTTCTCAGCTGGTGTTCGTTTTGGTAATGCCATCAATATTCGATACAGTAAAGGACACCAAAATTGGGCACCAGATAAAAGAAAACGAGTGAATACCCTTCAACAAGTTACCGTAGGTGTGATTCTAGATGAACTATTCAACTAGAGGATTGACTTAGAAATTGATTTAAAAAAGCTAGAAATTGCTCGCAATTTCTAGTTTTTTAAAATTAGATGTTAAGGATCAATTAATGGTGATGTCCACCAGGTCCATGAACATGACTATGTTCTATTTCTTCAGGATTGGCATCTCGTATAGCCATAATTTCAACCTTAAAGTTTAATGGAACACCTGCCAAAGGATGATTGCCATCAATAATGACTTTATCTCCTTCTTCTTTCACTACTGTAAATACAACCGTTCCTTGCTCACTCTGAGCTTGAAATTGCATACCCGGTTGTATTGGATCTTCAGGAAAGTTAGCCCGTGGGACTTCTCTCAATAATTCTTCGATCCGAGTGCCGTAAGCATCCTCAGGAGCAATCGCAACTTCCACTTTGTCTCCAGTGACTTTGCCTTCTAAGGCTCTTTCAAGGCCAATGATAATATTTTGTGCTCCATGCAAATAAGTCAAAGGTTCTCGACCTTCGGAGGTGTCAATAACAACACCGTCATTATCCGTAAGGGTATAATTAATAGCTACAACTTTATCTTTAGTAATCATTATAAAAAATTTGTTTGTGAAAAAGATCAAAGTAGTTCACCTCACTTTGTGATCTACTTACGTCAATAAGAAAATACCAGTGATCAAAAAAGAATGAAGGAATATAAAGATGAAGGTTTCAAAAGCATATACCTTGCTAAGCAACTTTAATATCATCAACATTTCCTTAAAACTCTATGACCTACTAATTTGGCGCAAAGGTAAGTTTTTTCATCTCGAATTTAAAGAGGCGCTAAAAATAATGACGAAAAGGATTATTACTTTCAAAGTAATACAAAATAAAATATATGATTCTTTTAAAAAGAATTTGAGCATTTAACTAAATATTTTTGTATTTTTGAGCGATGTATTTCTTTTCAAACGATTTTGAAATATATGGCCCCTCAATTAAATTTTGAGTTATTTGTTTTCGTGTTTCCCACAACATTTGGTATTTAAACTCAAAAAAATCAATTTTCATTTTTAAAAAATTACCTCCTAATTAATTGTTTATCAGTATATTAGGCACTGTATTCGTTTTTTACTTACAATTTAACCTAACCTACAATTATGAAGACGTTCTTGTACTTCAACTCACCTCATCATGGTATTCTATCATGGATACTTTGCCTGTTTTTATATTCCAGTATTAGTTTTTCTACCCTAAATAAGGTAGATGCTCAGCCTTCTGGATTTGTTGATCAAATCTATGCAGATAATTTTGTCCAAGCCGTTGGATTGACTTTTGATGCCAATGGCAGGACCTATGTCTATGAAAAAGGTGGAAAAGTATGGATTGTTGAAAATGGAGTGAGATTAGCCAATCCTTTAATAGATATCAGTGAAGAAGTGGGGAACTGGAGAGATTTTGGCATGCTTGGTTTTGTACTCGATCCTAATTTTCTTTCTAATGGTTACATATATATGCTATATGTCGTAGATCGCCATCATTTAATTAATTTTGGAACGTCCTCATACAATCCAAATACCAACGAATACTTTGATGCTACCATCGGTCGAATTACTAGATATCAAGCAGAAATATCTACTAATTTTACAACAGTAGATTATAGCACGAGAACTATATTGATGGGAGAGACCTTACAATCAGGCCCACCAATATTACATGAATCTCATGGAACGGGTGCACTTGCTTTTGGAACTGATGGAACCCTAATTGCCACATTAGGAGATGGAGCAAGTTATAGTTCCGTTGATCAGGGCTCTGCTGGCGAAACCTATTATGCACAAGCCTTAGCTGATGGCATTATCACACCAGCTCAAAATGTCGGTGCTTATCGTTGTCAACAATTATCTTCCTTAAACGGAAAAGCCATTCGAATAGATCCTATGACTGGAAATGGATTGCCAAGTAATCCGTATTATCAAGCTGGAAATCCGGGATCTAATCAATCCATGATTTGGGCAACTGGTCTAAGAAATCCATGTCGAATGAGTAAGCGTCCTGAAACAGGAAGCCACAATCCTGCGGATGGAAATCCTGGTGTTTTTTACATTGGTGATGTAGGTTGGGCGAGTCGAGAAGAATTAAATGTGATGGACGCACCAGGTCAAAATTTTGGTTGGCCCAAATATGAAGGGATGACTTATCAACCCGGTTATAACAACAATGCATACACTCCCTCTTCTCATACCTTAGCTAAAGTAGATTGGAGAACAGGAACTCCACGTGCATCCATTAATGGGAATATTTTTAACATTGGTTCTTCACAAGTTCCAGGTCCAAGTTTTCAAGGAAACTGTTCGATCGGTGGTGTTTGGTACAACGAAAATGATTTTCCAGCAGACTATCAAAATTCCTACTACCATGCAGATTATGGTGGTGATTGGATCAAGCAATTTAAGTTTGATGCCAATGATAATCCAACAAGTGTAAGTAATTTTTTAACAGGAGCATTTGGAATTGTTTTTATTGGAACAAGCCCAATTGATGGTGATCTTTATTACATCGCAGGAGCAGTAGGTAATAGTAATCCTAACGTTAATTCAGTGCATAGAATTTCTTTTGTTGGTGGAAATTTACCTCCAATCGCAATCCTTGAATCCGATGTAACTTTCGGTACAAATCCATTAACGGTTCAATTCGTTGGAGATCAATCTTATGATCCTAATGACGATCCTTTGACTTATGCTTGGAACTTTGGAGATGGATCTCCTATTAGTAATGAAATTAATCCCCAACATACTTTTACTACTTCCGTAAATGGACCGACTTCATTCGATGTTATTTTAACGGTGACAGATTCCGATGGCCTTTCGGCACAAAAAACAATGCCGATCTCATTGAATAATACACCTCCAAATATTATTTCTACCAGCATTGATAATGTCAATACTTTCCCTTTTAATGCCGGAGCAATCCTGAATTTAAGTGCAGTTGTCAACGACAATGAACATAGCAATAGTACGCTAGCTTATACTTGGATTACCGAGCTACATCACAATGATCATTTTCATGCAGAACCAGCCGTCAATGGTTCTACAGCCAATACAGCTTTATCGCCAATCGGTTGTGATGGTTCTACTTATTGGTACCGAATAAAACTAATCGTTACAGATCCTGGTGGTTTGTCAACGCTTTATTTCAAAGATATTTTTCCAGATTGTTCTGGTACTAGTCAAACAATTAGTTTCGCTACAATTTCTGATAAACTCACCACAGATAATTCCTTTACGGTGACCCCAACAGCAAGTTCTGGTTTGCCAGTGATTCTTCATGTACTCCAAGGTCCAGCTACGGTTTCAGGGAATACCATTTCTTTGACAGGCCTACCTGGAGAAGTCGTGATACGAGCTATTCAAAGTGGTGATGGAACTTATCAACCAGCTTTACCTATAGAGCAAACCTTTGATGTACGTCGACTTGGTGGTGGTTCCGGATTGTCAGGTACTTATTTTAATAATATTGATTTAACGGCTCCGATTTTAAATCGGGTAGATCCTGTTATTGATTTTGATTGGGGAACGGGCTCTCCTGATGCTTCGATTGGAATTGAAACTTTTTCCATTCGTTGGGAAGGTGAGATATTGCCAGAGTATAATGAGACTTATACCTTCAGAACAACTACGGATGATGGTGTCCGACTTTGGGTCAATAACCAATTAATCATTGATCAATGGATTGATCAAGCACCAACAGCATATACGGGGAATATTGCCTTGACGGCAAACGCTAAAGTTTCTATTAAAATGGAATACTTTGAGAATGATGGAGGTGCTTCCGCAAAATTAGAATGGTCTAGTCCAAGTCAAGCATTTGAAGTGATTCCTCAAGGATTGCTCTTTCCCAATACAGTTGATGTCACTTCACCAATTGTTACTTTAAGTACGGCAAATACAACAGTGAATGGCCCCTTTTCAGTTGCTATTAATTTTAGTGAATCGGTTACTGGTTTGACCTTGAGTGATTTAAATGTAACGAATGGAAGTAAATCTGCTCTTACAGGATCAGGTCAAACATATAGCTTTACCATAACTCCAACAGAGGAGGGATTAGTTGCGATCAATCTTCCAGCTAATAGGGCTAATGATGATGCAGGCAATGGCAATATCGCCTCAAATACTTTATCTGTTGATTATGACCTTGGAGGTGGAGGCTGTACAGGATCATCCAATATTGCTTTAAATAAAACAGCCACACAATCTAGTGATTATAGTGGAGGAGGGGCAGGGCCAGAATTGGCAGTTGATGGCAATACCAATGGTAATTGGTGGACCGATTTTTCTGTGTCTAGCACTGGTTGGCAAAACGAATCATATTGGCAAGTTGACTTAGGAGAAGTAGGGGAGATTGAAAATATCAACTTATGGAATCGAACAGATTGTTGTGAAGATTTTTTAAGTAATTATTATGTCTTGGTTTCGGATCTCCCGTTTCAAGCTGCCGGACTTACAGCAACAATTAATCAATCTGGTGTTTCTGCTTATGAGCAAACGGCCAATGTAGGAAATCCAACCACCGTAACGATAGATCGAAGTGGTCGATATGTACGAATTCAAAAAAGTGCAAGCGGATTCATGGCTTTGGCCGAAGTAGAAGTTATCGGTTGTATTGATCAAGGACCAGATATTACACCACCATCAGTAACGCTGACTACTCCAACAAATACCGTCAATGGAAGCTTTGTCGTGACGACAACTTTTAGCGAAAGCGTAAGCGGATTAAGTCTTGCGGATTTTAATGTAAGCAATGGAAGTAAATCAGGATTGTCAGGAAGTGGAGCAACTTACAACTTTACCGTAAATCCTACTAATGAAGGAAATGTATCGATTCTTCTTCCTGCCAATAGTGCAAGTGATTTGGCCAGTAATGGCAATACCGTATCTAATACATTAAATGTAAATTACGAAATAGCACCAGCATGTGATAATGTAACGAATGCCGGAACTATCGCTGGTGATCAAGCCAATTGTGATCCTTATAATCCATCAAACATCAGTAATACTGCTGCTGCAAATGGAGGTTCAGGAACTTTAGCATATCAATGGCAACGATCTACTTCATCTCCTGCTGGACCATGGACTAACGTTTCTGGAGCAACGAGTCAAGCTTATAATCCTACTGGAATCACTCAGACAACCTGGTATCGAAGAGGTGCGAAAAGAGGAGGCTGTACTTCCTTTTTACATAGCAATGTAGTCATCAAAGAAATTGAAAATTGTAACCCAACAGATTATTGTACCGCTCAAGGAACAGCTCCTTGGGTCGAATGGATTGACAACGTAACCTTTGGAGCTATTAATAATAATTCAGTAAAAGAATTGTACGGGGATTTTACCAACTTGACTACAGATATTGATCAAGGAGGAACTTATACGATCTCATTGACTAACAATTATAGTTGGGATACTTATGATGAATATTGGAGAGTGTGGATTGATTGGAATCAAGATGGAGATTTTAATGATGCTGGAGAAACAGTCGTTTCTGAGATTTCAACTGCTCCACCTTTGGGCATTACAAGCAAAACTACGACTGCTGATATCACGGTCCCTGGTTCGGCAGCCACAGGTTCCACTCGAATGCGAGTCAGCATGCAAAGAGGAGAGTACGCCAATTCATGTGGAACCTTACAAAGAGGAGAAGTAGAAGACTATTCTGTCAATATAGTTAACAATGGCCCAGTCTTATCCCTATCCTGTCCGTCGAATATTTCGGTGACAGCTGCGAGTGGAAATACTACTGCACCCGCAAGTTGGTCGGCAGCTACAGCTACTTCTACTTGCCCGACTGGAAATGTCAGTGTAGCTCAAACAGCTGGTCCATCAAGCGGAAGTAATTTTCCTCTGGGAGCGAATACGGTTTCCTATGAAGCTACGGATGATTGTAGCAATATGGAGACTTGTAATTTTACCGTGACTGTTTTAGACGGAAGTACTTCATTGACGATTAATTGTCCAAATAATATTACGATTACAGCCCCAAGCGGTTCGACTGCTGCACCCGCAAGTTGGTCAACTCCAACAACGACTTCAACTTGTACAACGGGTAGTGTCAATGTATCACAAATAGCAGGACCAGCCAGTGGAGGTAACTTTAATATTGGAACGACGACCATTAGCTATGAAGCAGTCGACGGATGTAGTAATGTTGAGTCCTGCAGTTTTACGGTCACTGTTATTGAAGGAGGATCGAATACAGGATATTGTGCCTCAAGTGGTTCGCAACCTTGGATCCGTTGGATTGGTAATGTGAGCTTTGGATCTATTGATAATGATAGTGGCAAAAATCTATATGGAGATTTTACGGCTCAAACGGCAAGTGTTTCTAGAGGAGATGCTTATCCTATAAGTCTACAAGCAATTTTTAGTTGGGGACAAGAAGATGAAAATTTTCGAGTATGGATTGATTGGAATCAAGATGGGGATTTTGAGGATGCGAATGAAACCGTTTTATCGGGGATCAGTTTAGCTGGAACTCCTCCGACTCCTCCAGATCCTGTTACGGGGTCGATTACCGTTCCTGCGAATGCTGCATTGGGAATTACTCGAATGAGAGTAAGTATGAAAGAAGGAAGTTATGCTGAACCTTGTGAAGCTTTTACATTGGGAGAAGTGGAAGATTATTCTATTCAGGTGAATGCGGCAAGTTCTTCGATCATTACTAATCCAGAAGCAGAGATTTTATATTTTTCTACTCAAAAAACAGGTCGCACCCTTCGTTTGAATTGGGTGACTAATACCGAATACAAAAATAATTATTTTGAAATTGAAAGATCGCAAGATGGAAATGTATTTGAATTGTTGAGAAGGGTCAATAGTACGGAGGATTCAACACTGCCTATCTATTATCAACAGGTTGATAATGATCCTCATCCAGATGTTTCTTATTACAGAGTCAAAACCATTTTTAATGATGGAAGCTTTAAATACTCTTCGATTGAAATGGTGATGTTTGATATTGATACCGAAGTCTTTTCTGTATTCCCGAATCCAGCAAAAGAAGATATTTATGTCAACTTGAAAAAGTATCAAGGGAAGTCAGCAGACATTCAAATTTATAATGCAAAAGGACAAGCGATGCTAGTCCAGAAAATAGGTAGAATTCCAAATGATCCATTCCGAATTGATTTGCAAGAATACACGAATGGCATTTATACCATCACTATAAAAGTAGAAGATCGAAAACGATTATCTAGCAAATTTGTAGTCAGTAAATTGTATTAATTTATTTTAACAGGATGGATAAAGGGATAGGTATTTTCGAAAGAAAATCCTTTTATCGATCAGAAATAGAAACGAATTTTTTATTAGAATCCTTTATTTATTTAAAACAATGTTTGTTCACCAGACAAACTCGTTTTTTTTATTTTAAATAAAAAAACATGAACCATTTTTTACCAAAATCGACCCTCCCTTTTTTACGTATTTCTTGCGGTCAATTTTTGGCTTTTTTCCTATTGATAGGAATGTGTCATTCTTCTTTTGCGCAAAGCTTTACCAATCAAACCTCACTATTGTCGAATACCGATTTTCATAGCGGAGTGGCTATAGGAATTGCAGATATGAATGGCGATGAAAAAGATGATATCATTCATCTTAGTGAAGGCAAAAATCTACACGTAGAATATCAACAAGCTGCCAATGCTCCTTTTACAACGTATAGTTTTGGAGACATCAGTAGCAATCGGGAATGGAGTCTTTGTATTGCTGATGCAGATAAAAATGGCTTCAATGATATTTTGACTGGAGGGGCGTATAACAACATAAAGTTATTGAAAGCCAACGCTACGGGTTCAGCATTTACCTTATCCAATTTACCCAGCTCAAATATCTTTTTACAAGGTTCCAACTTTGTCGATATTGACAATGATGGTTGGGCGGATATTTTTGCCTGTCATGATGATGATGAAAGTCGATCTTATCGGAATACAGGAAACGGAGATTTCGTTTTTGATGACGCATTGATTAATACCACATTGCCAAGCGGTAATTCTGGAAACTATGCAAGTATCTGGACGGATTATGATAATGATGGTGACCTAGATATGTATCTGTCCAAATGTCGTCAAGGGGTGACAGATCCAACAGATCCACGAAGAGTCAATTTGTTATTTCAAAATGATGGTACCAATAATTTTACGGAAGTAGCGACTGCTGCTAATCTTCAATTTGGTGACCAAAGTTGGTCTGCTGACTTTGCAGATATCGACAATGATGGGGATTTAGATTTTTTCGTTTTGAATCATTATACCGCAAGTTTGTTGATGGAAAATAATGGAGATGGAACCTTCACTGATATTACCGCTGCAAGCGGAATGGCTCCGGATTTAGAGCTTTTTGGAATTCAGTCTATCTTCAGAGATTTTGACAATGATGGTTTTATGGACCTTTTAGTTTCAGGAACAGAACATCGACTTTTTAAAAATAATGGAGACAATACATTTACCAATTTAGCGAATCCATTTACCACTGATTGGATAGAATCTTTTGCGATTGGTGATTTGAATAGAGATGGATTTTTAGACATCTATGCAGGCTATGCTGCCTTGTTTAACACACCAACGGATAAAGGTGACATCTTATTTATGAACGATGGAAATGATAATAATTTCTTCTCTGTTCTTTTGGAAGGGACAGTGAGTAATGTCAACGGAATTGGCGCAAGAGTAGAATTGTATGGTGATTGGGGGATTCAAATTCGTGAAGTTAGATCAGGAGAAGGTTATGGAATCATGAATTCTTTTAACCAGCATTTCGGATTGGGTACCGCAACAGAAATTGATAAGATTGTAGTGAAGTGGCCATCTGGAATTGTTGATTCTGTTTTAAACCCAACGATCAATCAGTTTTTCAATTTAACCGAAGATAGTACAGAACCAGAACCTGCTGACCAAACGATTACTTTTGGACCTATTACAGATAAGTTGACGATAGAAAATCCTTTTGGAATTACAGCAACAGCAAGTTCAGGATTGCCTGTTAGTTTTGCCATAGTTTCTGGCCCCGCTTCAATTGTAGGAGGGAATATCGTTTTGTTAGATGGGCTTCCTGGAACGGTCGTTGTTCGTGCCAATCAAGCTGGAAATGCAGATTTTAATCCTGCATTAGATGTAGATCAAATTTTTGAAGTCGTTCCTGCTGATCAAACGATTAGTTTTACTGCATTAGAGGATAAATTGACAATAGATACTCCGTTCTCTATTTCCGCAACAGCGAATTCTGGTCTAGACGTAAGTTATACAATCCTTTCTGGCCCGGCTACGATTAGTGGAAACACGATTACTCTAAATGGTACAGCAGGTACGGTCAGTGTTCAAGCCA
>CAYTVR010000107.1:0-22557 GCA_964441245.1 uncultured Saprospiraceae bacterium
AAGGAAAAAGAAAATTCAAACTGTTATAAGTTATTGTTTTCATGATCCTTAATATCGCATATCTTTTACCCAACCTAATTTTTCCATTCGAGTCACTTCAATGCTTGGAAAACCAAAATCCAAAGTCACTTTTCCTATAATCAGGTAACAACCTTTTCCCCGAAAGGGGCTTCTTTTTAAAGCTGGTGGGAAATGGGTCGTATCGAAAAAATGACCATTGGTATCTAACCACGTACCGAAACTCATATGCTTTTTATTAACAGTCGTCATATGTTTTCGAGCCACGTAGTAAGCGAGTATTTGAACTTTTTTATTCGCAAATTGGATCAATTCGTTTGCTGTTATTTTTTGTTGCTGCTGCAAATGATCTAAAGTCTTTTTTTCAATTAAATCAAAAGGTGACTGCAATAGAAATCCTAAGAGTTCCAATTCATCAAAGGCTTGATCAAAAGGTCCTTCTACTAGTATCGGCAATTGAAATTGTTCCTGTTCTTCTTTAAATAAAAAGCCTGTACCATTCAATTTCGTTTTAGGATTATAAACTGCATTTTTTTCCCACATCAATTCATACTTATTCAAACCTGTAAATCGAAAAGCACCGATACGAATTAATATTTCCAATTGATCTGGAAGAATATGAATCCGATTAACGAAATCCTCCATATTGTTAAATGTTCCATTGCGCACTCGTTCTGCAACGATTTGATGGGCCACTTTACGCTCCATTTGGTGTAGATGAACAAAGCCGATATAAATATCTTTACCAGTAATAGTGGTGAGATATAAACTGTGATTGACACAAGGAGCATGAATATTTCCACCTTGCATCCGGGCTTCATGCACATACACTTCCGTCCGATAAAATCCGCCAAAATTATTGATTACCGCAACCATAAATTCTAAGGGATGATAAGCTTTCAGATAAAGACTTTGAAAAGATTCTACCGCATAACTAGCAGAATGCGCTTTGCAAAAAGAGTAACCACTAAAACTTTCTATTTGTCTCCAGACTTCTTCAATTAATGTTTCTGGATAATTTCGTTCTCTGCAATTTCGCAGGTACTTTTCCTGTAACCTCTTAAAGGCATCAGAGTTTTTTTTCTTCCCCGTCATAATCCTTCGAAGTACATCAGATTCATCTAAATCGAGTCCAGCAAAATGATGACAAATTTTCATAACATCTTCTTGATAAACCATCACACCATAAGTTTCGCCTAATTCTTTTTTAAAAATATCATGGAGGTAAGTAAAAGAATTGGGATAATGAAATCGATGAATATACTCTCTCATCATTCCCGACTTAGCTACTCCTGGTCGGATAATTGAACTCGCTGCCACTAGATGAACATAGTCATCGCATTTCAATTTTGTCAATAAGCCGCGCATGGCTGGCGACTCAATATAGAAGCAACCAATACATTGCCCCAATCGCAATTGTGCTCGAACCTTTTTATCTTCTTTTATTTTTTCTACCTCATGAATATCGACCGCTTGGCCTTTATTTTCTTTGATCAAAGTCACTGCATCTTTGATGTGTCCCAAACCTCTTTGGCTTAACATATCGTACTTATGAAAACCCAAATCTTCTGCGCCATACATATCAAAATGAGTAATCGGAAAACCTTTAGGCATCATTTGTAATGCAGTAAAATAATTTAAAGGTCGCTCCGAGATAAGTACACCTCCGGCATGAATAGACAAATGATTTGGAAAACCTTCGATCATTTTTCCATATTTAAAAATATGTTTCGCGTAAGCGTGGTGCTTATCTTTTGCATTAGGTTGCTCAATAATTTCATCAATAGAAGCTTTGGGTAATCCAAATACTTTTCCTAATTCTCGAATAATCGACTTGCCCTTAAAAGTGCTATAAGTCGCCAATAATGCGGTATGCTCTCGGCCATATCTTTTAAAAATATAATCAGTGACATCATCCCGTTCATCCCATGAAAAATCAATATCAAAATCAGGAGGTGAACTTCGATAAGGATTGATAAACCGTTCAAAATAAAGATCCAACTCTAAAGGATCTACGTCAGTGATATACAAACAAAAAGCAACAATAGAATTGGCACCACTCCCCCGTCCAATGTGATGATAACCAGCAGTTTGTGCATAACGAATAATATCCCATGTAATCAAAAAATAAGGCGCAAAATTCATTTGATCAATCACCTTTAATTCTTTTCTGACTCGATCTATAGCAGTAGTCTGTTCTCGTCCATAACGTCGTTGACAACCATTGATCGCCAACTTTTTCAACAAAGTCAAATCATCTATTCGGCTTCCCGTAAAAGTTTGTCGATTATTTTTTGAGCTACTTTCCAGATCAATTTCACAAGCATTAATCAAGCGTTTTGTATTTTCAATAATGATCGGATAAGCTTCATACTTTTTCAAAATTTTAGTTGGTGATAAAAATACTTCTGTTGCTTGCGCACAATCTTTTACTTTCAACTTCGTGATCACAATATTCAGGTCAATAGCTCTTAATAGTTTGTGCACCCGAAAGCCTTCTGCATCTAAAAAAGTCAAGGGACAAAACATGACCAATCGATCCAAGTGATTTTTCAAAGGACTCGAAAACAACTTACTTACATCATTTGGGCGCAAGCCAATCCATTCGTTTTTACGAAAAAGATGAATCGGTTTGATCAAGTGATCATAAATGATAAAAGCATGATCTAAGGTGGGTGCCACTTCAGGTAAAGGAGTGTTGGTTAAAGAAGCCTGAGTCAACAGTGCATTCAATTCTCGAAAACCTTCTGCATTTCTTGCAATCCCGACAAATAAAAATCGTCCCTCTTTTCGAAACTCGATTCCGAGCAATGGTTTGATTCCTTCTTTTTTACAGGCTCGGATAAATTCAAAAGCACCAGAGGTATTATTGATATCGGTCAGTGCCAATGTTTTTATACCACATGCTTTCGCGGCTTTCACCAAGTTAGTTGGAGAAAGTGTTCCATATCGCAAGCTAAAATAACTGTGTCCGTTTAGGTACATAAAATTTTGTTTTCTCGTGTTCATCTTTTCGCGAAGGCAAAATAATTTGATTCAGCACATTAATTTTACAGGGCACTGGAGAGCAACTTCTCCGTACCAATAATTTTACAATAGCAATGTTATATCTACACTTTTAGCGAAGCATAGACGAGGGGGTTCTTTGTCATAGACAAAGCGATAGTGGGTGGATTAGGTTGGTGTTTTGGTGTTGTAGTATTGTGGTGTTTTGGTCTTCACGATTTTAGAGACTAAAACACCTTAAACACTACAACACCACAACACTAAATTCAGAACGCTGATCCCATTTTTAACGACTTTTTTCCAAAGCGTTTTCGAATGCGATCCATTTGTTGTAGAAGGTGGATTTCTTTAATGGTATCATCAAAAAGATTGATCTGGTAATTGCCAGATACTAGATTACTGAATCGAATACCAACTAGGCGGATGAGTTGTCGCCTTTGATAAAGTTGGTCAAACAATTCAACAATATGGGGGGTAAGTGTGTGGTCATTTGCTGTAAAAACAATTTTTCTTTGTCTTGTAAAAGTATTAAAATCAGTATAGCGAATTTTAATTGTTATGCAAGAAGTAAGTTTTCCTGATGCTCTCAATTCAAAAGCCATTTGGCGCGTCATTTCGATCAAAATGCCTTTTATTTTTTGAATATCGATGGTATCTTTTGAAAAGGTTCGCTCGGTGGACATTGACTTTCGTTCACTGTAAGGAACGACTGGACTATTGTCGATTGCGTTGGCTTTTTTCCATAAGGAAACACCGGGTTTTCCGAATTCTCGTTCCAGTAATTTTACAGGCAACTCACTTAGTGTTTGTATGGTGCGTACGCCCATAAAACTAAGTTTTTTGTAAGTCTTTTTTCCGATAGAAGGAATTTTGGAAGTAGATAGTGGAGCTAAAAATTGCTTTTCACTTCCTGTTTTTATTTCTAAAGCGCCATTAGGCTTGGCTTCGCCAGTACCAACTTTAGACACTAACTTATTGATAGACAAACCAAAAGAAATAGGTAAACCACTTTCTTTCATAATCGTTTGTCGCAATTCTTTAGACCATTTATAGCAACCAATAAATCGGTCCATTCCAGATAGGTCTAAATAGAACTCATCAATAGAAGCTTTTTCGAAAATCGGTGCTTCTGGACGAATGATTTCAGTCACCAATTTAGAGTATTTGGAATAGGTTTCCATATCTCCTTTTAGGACAATAGCATCTGGACAAAGTCGTCTAGCCAAACGCATCGGCATAGCAGATTGCACGCCAAATTTTCTAGCTTCATAACTACAGGTAGACACGACTCCTCGATTGCTTGTGCCTCCAATAATCAATGGTTTTCCCCTCAGAGCGCTGTTTCTCAGGCACTCGACCGACACAAAAAAAGCATCCAGATCGAGATGCAGAATCGCTCGTTCATACATCATTTCTCAGCAGGTTTAATCAGCCTAAAACCTATTTCTCTATAAGATTTTAAGCAACAATAGCTAAAATTAATTTTAGCCATTTCATTTTTAAATGATTATGGAGACAAAAATGAAGTGGTCTATTTTCTCAAGTTTTGATCCTTTGAATGGATCACATCATTATTCCCTTCGCCTTCACAATTAAAACAATTTGTGTCAAATATAAAGCACATTTTTCAACCATGCAAGCTTTTAGTTATATAATATTTTATTTTTTTTATTACGTCTATTTAGACAAGTTGATCGCTATTTTTTCCAAACATTTTTTAGTACTAATGCAACCTTTGTAAAATAAAATCGTCGTTAAGATAAACCAGGCATTAAAACTCACTCTTAATTTTCAAACAAACTATATCTGGTTATTTTTGAACTCGCGTACATTTTATGTGTATACGTTAGAGTTACCTTTTTTCTATTCCGTTAAGGGTACTTCCTATTTAAATCGTCTTTAAAGTAAGCTATTAGAACAACACTAAAATTTATGAAAATGAAAAACATTCTTTTCCCTTTACTTTTCTTAACTCAGTCCTTATTTGCTCAATATACGGTCCAAGGAGTCATCAAAGATTCAAATGGAGCAGCCATTGAATTTGCGAATGTAGTGCTTTACCAATCTTCCGACAATGCCTTAATTAAAGGTGTCGTCAGCGATGCCAATGGTGGTTTTAAAATTGAAAACATCAAAGAAAACAAGTATTATATTAAAGTCATGATGCTTGGATATAGTGATTTTAAATCTGATCCTTTTGAACTCAATGCACAACAAGCTGACTTTGAAATGAATGCAACAATTGAGGAAGATGCCACTACTTTAGATCAAGTCGAAGTTGTTGCGAAAGTTCCTTTACTCGAACAACGTGCAGATCGAATGGTCGTCAATGTGGCCAAAAGTTTGACTGGAGTCAATGGTAGTTTGATGGATATCGTTAGAAAAGTGCCGGGCATGTTGGTTGTGAATGGAAAACTGAGTTTAGCCGGAAACTCTAATCCAACAATCCTAATCAATGGTCGATCGACTAAGTACATGGACATTCAGTCTTTATTGAAGGAAATGCCTGGAAATAATATTGAAAGAATAGAAGTCATTCATCAACCGGGAGCTGAATTTGAAGCTTCTGGAACAGGTCCACTCATCAATATCATTCTTAAGAAGAGTAAACTTTTTGGTACCAATGGTTCCGTTCGAGCTGGAATTGGAAAAAGTAGTCGATGGAGATACAATTCTGGTGTCTCTCTAAATAGTCGACAAGGCGCAGTAAATTTATTTGGTGGCGGTGGCTATAGTTACAATGCTTATCAAGAACAACTGGGTGTCGATCGAATTCAGGATAATGATCGCTATATCTCTACTAATATCCAACCGGACTTACCCAAAACATATTATGCCAACGCAGGAATGGATTGGTATATCAATGATAAACATACGATTGGATTCAGTGGTCGAATGGTAGGATCTACCAACAATAGAACGAATATCAATAATACGACTATAAAATATATAGATGATCGAGCAAATACTGAATTAGAAACTAGAAATCAACTGAATAAAAAGTGGAAATACTATCGAACCAATCTTAACTATACTTATGAAATAGATACCACTGGACAGAAGATTGACTTCGATGCTAATTATGCTTATTTCGATCGGACTTCTAATAACAATACAACTACTATTCTTCAATCTGGAGTTTCCGATAATTTCCCAGATCAAAGAAATCAACAACCGGGTTTAACAAAAATCTATGCCTTAAAACTAGATTATACCAAACCCATCAACGATGCAATCAGTCTTCAATTTGGTGGAAAATATAGTAATGCGAGATTAGATAATGATCTAACTTCTGATATTTTCATTAATAATGAATGGATCATCAATAAAGATCAAACCAATGAATTTGATTTCCAAGAAGACATCGCTGCAATTTATGGAAAAGCAACTTTTTCTAAAAATGGTTGGGATGGTACTTTGGGCTTGCGATACGAAGATAGTTATTCTAAAGGTTATTCCGTGACCTTGGATTCTACGCAAATCAGAGACATCAAACAACTTTTTCCAAGTGCAAGTATTTCCAGAAAAATCACTAAAGAATTAGCATTGGCTTTTGCTTACAGTTATCGAATTGAACGACCAAGATATTCTTCTTTGAATCCATTTATTGTTTACATGGATCCATTTACTTATGAAGAAGGGAATCCAATTTTGCGACCGGAATTTACGCACAGTACCAAGTTGAGTCTCTCTTATGAAGGTCAACCATTCTTTAATTTGGAATATGCTAAAACTAAGGATATCATTACCTTGATCACTCAACAAAATCCAGTGACTAAAGCCACTTCTGCATTTGATGGTAATTTAGATTCTTATGAAAAAATTGGTGGAAGTTTATTCTTTCCTTTGAGTTTTGTCCCTGGACTAGATGGATATGGAGGTTTTATGTTATACAATAATAAATACAAGGATAGTGAGCAAGAAGATTACAACTCTAGTCGTTGGACTTTTACTAGTTTTATACAAGCAGAGTTTACCTTGCCAGGAAAAATCAGAACCGAAATTAATGGCTGGTATACCAATGGAGGTCAAGATGGCATCATCGTTTATGAACACATGTTTGGTGTTGGATTTGGCTTAGAGAGAAAATTCTTGAATGATCAATTGTCCATTAGCTTGAGTGTCGATGAAGTACTGAATCGTTTCTTTTACGGCGACTTAGATTTTGGTAACACACAGGCAGATATTAAAAGTTCTTGGGATCGTAGGATTGTCAGTTTGAGTGCTAGTTACCGTTTTGGAAATAATTTTTCTACTAAACGAAAACGTGGTAAAAATAGTGCTTCTGATGAAATTAATCGAGCGCAGGAGAAATAGGGGATGTTGAATGAATGAATAACTGAATAACTGAATAATTGAATGGCCTTCTGGCGTGAGATACGTGAGAGGGGCATTCAAAATTCTTGCATTCAATTATTCATTCATTTATACTAGCTGATATAAAAAACGGTTTGTTTCCTTTTTCCATTTTCTAATTCTACTCGTCGCCAACCGGAAGAATCATTCATAGGGATATAGCGGCGTTCATCACTTCGATAATGCCAGTCTTTTTCTTTTTGGTAAAAAAGCTGTTCACCATTCATCTCGATTACTTTGATGATCTCATTGTCATGATAATTCGATTCATCAAAATCGGTATGCGCTGGTTGTGCCATCTCTGAATAAAGTTCATTGAGCTGAAGCAAATGATCATTGATGTTGGCATCTAATTTCTCTATGTCCAATCCAATCCGTTTGGCTTCTCGAACGGTAATGGGATAACTATGAGAAGGGTAATCTGAATTGAGGTGTTGACTAATTCGTTCTGCTTTTTCGGCATCATCCATATGATACGATAGGATCTCTGTTGTCAATTTTATAGAAAGCGAACTGGCTCGATCCACGGAACCAAAAACCAAAGGATGAATATACTCATACAAATTGGCATAAGGATTATTGTCTTTCTCATTTTTTGTGGTATCCCATAATCGGAGAACTCGATCTAATTCATTTTGACTCACACTGACTTTATCATTATACTTATCGTCAATCGGTGATAAATCATGCACAATAGAGGTATCAATCGCCGAAAGGTAAGCCAGTGGTCCCATCTTAATTTTATCTGCACCAAGTGCCAACATGGTCGCTGCGGAAGCACAATCTAAAGGAACAAGTGCATTTATTTTACTATAAAAATTGCGCAATAAATGAATGATTCGTAATGAAGCTTTTCCAGAACCACCATCACTTTTGATAAATAGATTAAGCTCCTTACTTTCTACATGATTCTTCAACAATTTATGGAAAACGATAACATCTTCTTCGGCTACATTTCCCTTATCAGAAATCCAATAGGTCAAAAAATCACCTTCCATTTTCCCACCTAAGTCTTTGATTAACTCTTGTGTTTTTTCGAAAAGAACAGGTGGCTTTTTAGTTGCTATTTTGGGAGCTTTCTTTTTTTCCATTTTAAAAATATATAAGTAAATTCGGAATTCTAAAAATGATAAATATTGGACTAAACAACTTAATTTTTCTAGATGAACGGCATAATAGAAGTTTGTTCAATATTGAATTTCAGCATAGTTCATTTCTTTGCACTAAAAAATATCCAATCAATTTTCAATATTTTCTTCTATTGAAAATTGGATTTTGATTTAATGAATATTCATTACTTACTCCCCTCTTATCACCTGATCAGTTAATTGTAAAGCGCAGCCTTTTTGAATGTTGTGCAAGCGTCGAATATTCTCCGCCTTGTATTGTTTGACAATGATGTTACTTCCACCAAATTCTGGTTTCTTTTGATAGGCGACAAAGCCTTGTTCACAATTTTTAAGATGCATGCCATGGATCACTAAAGTCGAAAGATCTTTGGCCGCAACTGCGATTGGGCTACCACTTATATTGACGGAATACAAAGTCGCATCAGTGTCCTCTCCTACGCTTACACCTTTATCTCCACTATCTTCAAAATGACAATTTTTAACCATGATATTTGATCCTGACAAATCTAGTCCATCATTTCCTGCAGCATAAAAACGACATCGTTCCACTCGACCTTTACAGAAGTCACAATCAACTCCATCAAAGGCAGTATTGCTGATGACAGAACTGATCAAAGAAAATTCAGAACGAACAATATTTAGCCCATCTTCACAATGGTTATTTCGAAATACGCTATTCGAAATGGCAACATCTGATTCATAAAAATTAACGGCTCCTGTCAAGGTCCAACCTTTATAATCTAAGGTATTCAAATGATCAAAAATAACATGACCTAGAATCGATTCTTCCTTGGCTTGTAAGACGGTAAATCCATTCGCACTTTGATCACTGGAGGTGATCATAATCGGTTCGGCTTCGGTTCCTCGCATAAATACCGGAGATTGAGAAATAAAGGCTCCTTTATTCACAAAATCCAATGCTACTCCTGCTTCAAAATGAACGTGATAGTTTTTGGGGATAACGATTTTTTCTTTAATCTGATATTTTCCTTTACGGAAATAAACCTGGTAACCGTCTACACTCATATAGTCGGTATTTTTCAATTGAACTTGGTCAAACAACTCTTGCGCAGGAGCGCTGTTATGTGGTGGACTCCATTTGATCATACTACTATGAAAAACGGAATCAGCACCCAAGGGACGAAAGAAAATAAATTTCGCGCTTTCCGGTACTTTCAATTTTTCATAACTCAAAAACTGTTGCTGCGTGTACGCTTCATTGGTCAATCGATAACTAAAAGTGTCGAGCACCATTTCAGGGTTATCTGAATCTTGAATAAATCCTAACAACTTACGAGGCGCAAAAGATTCTAATAATAGCGGCTCTGATAATTCATTAGACATGGTCTTTTTACTCGATCCCCAACCAATGACTTCGACAGGTAAATTATAAGTATTACCAATCTGCAAATATTTTTTCCCATTCATTTGTTGGTCGATAAAAACCTTGACACTAAAATCATCAAAAGGCATCAACAAGGTGTTTACACGACGAACGTTTCGAACTAAATCTTCTCTATTGAAATCATACTTTTTAAATTCTGATTGAATCAGTAGTTCTCTATTTTCTAATTCTTCATCAATACTACTTAGAAAGGTTTCAAAATATTCTGGGTTGGACAATCGACGAAGTTCTCGTAAATAAAGTGTTGTAAACTCTTTACTCATAAAGAGTTTGGCATCCAATTTTTCATGATTGAGTTGTCGTGGATTCAGCGCACCATGACCACGTATGGTACTTCGTTTACTTTTTGTTCCACCAAAACCATCATAACCAATCGGTTCTAATTTACTGGTTACTGGATTGTAATAAAAACGTTGGTTGTGCCAAGCCAGTCCATGATAAGCGCCCATCACATCACAGATCGCATAGTATTTGGCCATCAGCTTTAAATCAAAAATATCTTCAATGGATTTTGTGCCCATCCGATATTGATACAAGAGGTTTTGTGCAATCTCAAATTGCTTTTTCAACTTGGGTGATTTGGCTGTTTTGTTGGAGCCGAAAGGTTCAATGTTAGATGCTTCCATCATGTGCGCCGAATGCCCTAAATCCAAATCTAAACCACCATTCATTGCATTCATTTGCATTTTCACAGATGACCAAAAACCATCTTCAGACATTTTGATAATGGGACCTTCTCTTCGTTTTTTATACTCTGCTAAGATCTTATCGAAATGTTCTTCATAAGCATAAACACCTCTTGATTTTTTATTGACATCTAGAGTTAAAAAATCATATCGAGGAGTCAAGACATCCTCATGTTCCCAATATTTATGCAAAATATATTCGTATAAAAAATATCGCGCTTTCGGCGTTTGTAAAGAAAATATCCGCAAACGATTCCAGACATCATTGCCTTTCATTTTGACTCGATAGGACCATTTGTTATTTCCCAAATGATCCAACCAATCACCTTTCAATCGAAGGGAAGCCTTCAATTCCTCTTCTGCACCATTGACGGTTAGCCGAGCTTTGACCCAGTCATCATCAGAAGATTCTAAAATACCAGCGCGGTAAGCAACTTCTCTTTTTTTCTCTAATTTTCGAATAGATTTATCTTCTAAGCGAATGCTTAAATGTTGTAAACTAGAATCTCTTTGTAAGATCGCTTGTCGATCTATTTTTCTAATTTCTAAATCATCAAAATACATTTTTACTTTGCCATTTGTACATGCATAAATCTCTAAAGGATTTTTATGAATGGCTTTGTTTTTGACTTTGGCAGGAATGGTAAAATACAATACGACTTGTTCCCATCCATCTTCTGCTCGGACCACATCATAGGTCGTTTTTTCAAAATAAAATGGCTTTAATTCTTCGGCTTTTTCCTTAGGAAGGTTTTGATCTTCTTTATTTGGTTTTTCGGCAACCGTCAATCCTCCAGCTCGTCCTCCATTTATTCGATAACGCCAAACACTAACACGATAAGTATCACCAATATTATAATCCGCCAATTCGTAAACCATCGCTTTTTGACTCCATTTCGCTTCATCGACATAGCAAGCATAACGACCACTCCGAACGTGTTCTTTACTTTGTTTTTTGACGTTTTTAAATTCATGACCATTCGAAATATATTTATCCCCAGCCGTCTTTTCTGCTCCACAGAAAACAAGACCGTTTCCACTTTGAACTACTTGATTTTTTTTACTTCCGGTATCCCGAAATAAAAAGAAGCCCAGCAACAAGGCTAGGATTAAAAGAATGGCCATAGCCAAAGCGTTCGGTTGGATAGAACGCCCAGTCGTTTTATCGGCAAGAATCATATGATCAAATCAGGTTGGTCAACAATAGACAATTGAGTCGCGGCAGAGATTCCGGTGATATCATCTTTTACTTTACTAATTTGGTCAATAGATTCTGCTTTACAAATGAAGGAAAGGTCTAATCCTTTTTCTAGCGTATCCATTCGTTTTAGTTCCACATAGGGAAAGGTGTTAGAGAGAATTTGCGTAATTTTTTTCAAATCATTGCTATCTGTATGAATATTGACAAACATGCGATCTTCTTGTTTGAAAGCCACCTTGCCGGTCACTAAATGATTGACATATAAAAGCAAAATAATCAAAGCAAAAGCCACTACCGCTAAAACAGGTTGATTGGCGCCACCTGCCAAACCAATTCCAATGACGATAAAAAGATAAGTTAATTCTTCTGGATCTTTAATTGCTGCTCGAAATCGAACAATTGACAAAGCTCCCACCAGTCCTAATGAAAGGGCAATCGAAGATTTTACAATCATAATAATGAGTAAAGTCCCTAGAGCTAAGGGCAAAAAGTTACTTGCAAATTTACGTCGATTAGAAATCGTGTTGCCAAAACGAACGTAATACATCCGCAATAGGGTCACCAATACGGCAACCACCAGAATATTTAACAGAAATTCGTCAAATGGAACATTGCTATTAAATTCTTCAATATACTTTTCTTGTATTTTCTCCAGTAAGTTCATTTAGTCCGATACTTTGATACATTTATATAAAAATCGGCACAAAAATACGTTTTAATTGATAAATTAAAGCCTATTTCAAGTCGGAAATGAGCTATATTAAAATCAACATAAAATGAATCGATCGAGTACTGAACATTTTTGACTGATTTTCCTTATATTAAGGAAGCTGCATTGTCCCCTAAGAAATCAATTAGTCAGACTAAAAAAGTCAGTTTTTTTGAAAAAATCGTGTTATAAGGACTTGATTACCTTACAAAAACAAGGGTGTTTCCATCTTTTGCATAAGATATCATAGCCACACGATTCGTAAAAAAGATAAATAATACGAATGAGTAAATCAAAAACAGACGGCCCAAGTTATTCAGCTATTGTGGTGATTGCAGTGCTAATCGCCGTTTTTGCCATCTTATTAGGTCCACGGATGGTATTTTTATTCAATGTGTTTATTGGTGCATTATTGATTACGGGTATTGTATACTTGATTAAAGTAGGCATGGAAGCCAAAAAAGAAAAGGAATTAGCGCAAAGTACAGAGGGTTACGTCTATAAACACATGCGACAGTGCAAGACTCAGATTGATAAAAACAAACAAGAAGTTGTTGAGATTGAGCAAAATATTGATGATTTACGTGCCAAAATCAACCCTAAACTTCAAATGTCTGAGCAAACTCAAAAGGAAACAGACCGTATTTTAGCTGCTTTTCATCAGGAACTACAACTTCGTCATGCTAAAATCGAGTTTTATAAAACCTGCCTTAAAAAACTAAATACGATTGACTACAACCATAAAATGAGTCAAGAATTGGCTACTAAACAGCAAAAACTCAATGAACTACAGGAGGATCATTATGAGGATATTGCTCAAATGGAAACGCTGAAAAGTGATGTATCTTTCGATCAATCGTATTTGACTTCTATTGAAAATCTGACCTTACGTATGACGAGTAGTAATTCAATGAAAGCTGTAGAAAATTTACAGTTGGAATTAGTAGAGATTACAAAGGAGTTGAGGCGGATTTAGAGCATGCTCTTAGATTCGATTTTTCTTTATCAAAATAAAAAAGGTCAGTATTTACAAAACATAAATACTGACCTTTCTTATTTATTGGATTAATCGTTTTTAGTCCTCTTTTATATCTCAAAATCTTGTCAAATTAAATACGTTTTTCTCCGTACTAGAGGAACCAAGAACCAATTTCTAATAACAGACAACTAGATTAAATTATGGTTTCGCATTTTTATATTCTTGTAAATTCTGCGTTTTATAAACTTCTTTTGCGACGTAAGTCAGCTCTTTCTTAAAATCAGGTGCTTTTTTAAAACCTTTAGAAATCATTACTCTCTCAAACTTCTCGTTCAAAAAAACAATCGAAGGGTAAGACATTTTTCCATCTAGCAAAGCATAAGCAAGGGTGTGTACGCCCTTCCGACCTGTTTTGACGAATTTAAAGGTATTGTTATTCCAAAAAATTTCTTCTTTTTGTTCTGCATTAAATTTGACAGGATAATAATTTTCATTCAAATAAGCAGAAATATCATCGGTTTCAAAGGTTTTCTTATCCATGACTTTACACCAATGGCACCAACCGGTATAGATATCAACCATGATTTTTTTAGGATTGGTTTTATTCGCTTCTACAGCTTCTTCCCAGGTATACCATTTTACTTTCTTTTCCCAATCGGCAGTTTCGTTTTCAACCGTTGTGAAAGAGTAAACCATTGCCAAAATACTCATTAAAAAACCGAGTTGCAGTAATTTTTTCATCGTTGATCTGTTTTTATTTTTTCGCTAAAGCTAAAAATTAAATCCACTGTTTATAAGAGCGAATTCCTTTAAACCTTATCTGTTAGAATATGTTTTTATTGTAATCTTCAACATTGGCGCTGAACAGTTGATACAACGCAATTAAAAGGCCATTGTTTTTAGATTCTCTTTAATATCAATCAATTTTGTCATAAATGTCCTGCCTTCGACGATAAAGATCGATATTTAACAAAAAGTTAAGAGTTCAAAGCCCTTAAGTAGCTCAATCAAGAGTCATCAAGACTTATAATCTGTAGACTATGCCTCTTATTGCGATTTTGAATATAAAAATGATTGAATTTTACTTAATAAAGTATTTACAAAAATTAAAAAATGAAGAAAATCGTTGTTGGAATAGGAGGATCTAGCGGTTCTATTTACGCAAAAGTACTATTGGACAAACTCGTTTTAATTAAAGATCAATTGACTGAAGTTGGAGTGGTCATGAGTGACAATGCTAAGTTCAATTGGAAATATGAATTGGACAATGAAGATTATAAAAACTATCCTTTTTCTTTCTATGAAAAAATGGACTTTATGGCCCCCTTTGCCTCAGGTTCAGCCAAATTTGAGACCATGATCGTCTGTCCTTGCTCCATGGGATTGATGGCTCGCATTGCCACTGGTTTGTCTAATGACTTGATTACCAGAGCCGCAGATGTTATTTTAAAAGAACGACGACAGCTCATTCTCCTCCCTAGAGATACACCCTATAACCTCATTCATATCAATAATATGAAAACCATCACTGAAGCTGGTGGAATCATCTGCGCCGCATCTCCTTCTTTTTATAGCAAACCTAAGACCTTTGAAGAACTTGCTGCAACGGTGATTGATCGAGTATTGGATCTAGCAGGCTTGGATGTAGATACTTATCGCTGGGGGAAAGATTGAGGCAGCAGGAAAGAGTCAGTATAAGAGTCTTCGAATATTTTTTGCTTTCATAAAATATCCAATAGTCAGTCTTCCCTCGAAATCCCATCGCTAGGAAAACCGAAGCTCGGGACCTCGAATAATAGGCTTATTCACAAATTCTCTAAGGAACATGAAAATAATAACTTATAACAGTTTGAGTTTTCTTGTTCCTTTACTCAGCGTTAAAAAGCCTCGCCGATGCCCTGCATCGTCTATGTTTTTTGCCTTGATTAAAGAAAAAACAAATTCTCACCTTTGTTACAATTTATTAATTGCATATTCCTTAATGATTATTGATTTAATGGATATTGGATATTCTTTCTCCTAAGCCAACTCCTGCTTTCTCAAAAAATAGTCCACAGAAAATTTGTTCAGAAATTAGAAAACTCTTATGTTTGTTCTTAATTAGACTAATTCTAAACAAAATTCGATCACCTAATGTCCAATCTTTCAGATAAGCGTCGATTTGATCCACAGCAAAGTACTGTTCGTCTCCCCTTTTCATTGGAAATTATTCAAGGTAAAAAACTAAAGAAGAAGTGCTGTAAGAAATATAAAAAAGGTAAGCGCTGCAAACGATGCCCTGGAAATGCATTCCATTGTGATTTGTAATGTTCTGGTTCTCTTAGTTAGATTTTAGTTAGAGTATGTTTTAATTTTCTACGAAATACATATCTACCTCACCCATATTCTTGGCTGGAACTTTCCCTCGGTATTCACATTTAAATTTATCCTTTACTAAGTCATAAGTGGTTCCAGAAATATTGACTCGACCACCTTCTCCACTCGTTTCCATTCGAGAAGCGACATTAACGGTATCGCCCCAAATATCATAAGCAAACTTAATATCTCCTACAACTCCGGCGATAATTTCCCCAGTATGGACCCCAACTCTAGCTTCAAAAACAGGTAATCCCTTATCTATTTTCTCCAATTTCCAACCTGCCAAAAAGTGTTGAATTTCTAGAGCTGCTTTAATCACATTCACTGGATGTTCGGGACTTGGCTTGGGCAAGCCTCCAGCGCACATGTAAGCATCGCCAATTGTTTTTATTTTTTCTAAACCATAGTCAGCAATGATCTTATCAAAAGCCTTAAAACAATAATCCAAATCTCCAACTAATTGCTCGGGACTCAACTTAGCTGCGATACGACTAAAACCAATAAAGTCAATAAAAACGACCGTCGCTTGTTTATACAAACGGGTTTGAGCTGCTCCATGCAACTTCAATTCATTAGCGATTGCTACGGGCAGAATATTAAGTAATAATTGTTCTGATCGAGCTTGCTCTTCACGAATGATTTTATTTTTTTCTGCTAAAACTTCATTGTGCTTTTTCATATTGACAAAACGAGAATACATCCCGATAGCCAACATGGCCACTAAAGTAGCCAAGGCGATCAACAAATTTCGTTGGCTTTCTTGAATTTGAATTTTAGCTTCGCTTTCTGCCAATTCCATTTTTTGTTGTCCCAAAATATATTCCTTTTGCGCCAAAGCGAAAGAGTCTCTAATTCCTGCAAAATTTAATGAATCAACCACATGTTGCTTTTTAGCCAACATCAATTCGGTCTTGGCTTTATCTTCCGACATCGTCAAAATTTCCTGCTGCTTATAAGCCAAAATTTCACTCAATCCTTCTTTAACAAAAGACAATTCGTCTTTTTGAACTTCCAATGCTTCCCGCGCTTCATTGACCGATTCTAATTCTTTTGCTAGCACTAGTTTTTCCTCTTCGCTCGCTTCCAATTTTGCTTCTGCTTCTCGTTTCTTTTTACCAAATATTTGAAAACCTCCTCTCCTTTCAACTTTGACAATTTCATCTTCTGGCATCTCCCCTTTCAACTTCGATAACGCTCGTTCATACTTTTTTATATCTCTAGATTTTTTTCGTAATTCAGCAATCTTAATTAGGTTTAAAATATTCTCTAATTGAATACTCAGTTCCTCTTTTTCTCCAAGCATTTTTTGGCTAGCGTTTAACTTTCCATTTGCTTTACGCAAATCTCTTTTCCCACCTTTTTTGATATAAGCCCGAGCTGCTATGGTTAATGCTTTGGCTTGATAAATTCGCTCATTAGATTTTTTTGCTTCACTCTCTGCTTTTTCAGCAGCTTGAATGGCTTTGTCATAAAAGCCTTCATCACGATACCCATCAGACAATTTCATGGCATCCAGAATATACTGAAGCCCTTGTTGATTAGATAGATTGGATTCTAATTGTTGAATACGATTGGATTGTCCTACTAGAAAAAGAGGACATAGAAAAAGACAAATGAGCAGAAAAGAGGATAAAATTTTATTGGTTTTTTGGTGCATTACAATTGATTTAGTAAAGCTCAATATACTTTTACTCCTCTTGATTTATTGTTTTCATTGATTCAAAAATAATGAGGTAAAAGTAGGTATAGGATATTCAATTATTTATATTGATATAAAAATAAGTAAAATATTACTATAAAACTATTCGAAAGCTATCTGCTTTATTTGATTGCGCAATTCGTACATCTTCTTTATCTTTAAATTACGATTAGCTGAAAATCAATCAAGTCAGCATTCGATTTAATTGATGTTCAATACTAAGATCAATTTTAAGGATGCTTTAAACCAATCCTAATGCTCCCCGAAATTGATGGGTTTTTCGCAATCGCTCATAAGATCGATTAGCCTCTCCATAATCTAAAGTTTGTTGCCCATCAGAAAATGCTTTTTCTGGTCGTTGGTGTACCTCCATAATGACGCCATCAGCTCCAGCAATTACCCCAGCTAATCCGACGGATTCTACAAAACGTCGAACACCAATACCATGTGATGGATCGATGATTACGGGCAAGTGACTTTTTTCTTTAAGAATCGGAATAGCATTGATATCTAGCGTATTTCGATAAGCTGTTTCGTAAGAACGAATCCCTCTTTCACAGAGCATGATTCGTTCGTTTCCATTAGAAAAAATGTACTCAGCAGCTTGCAATAATTCTTCTATTGTCCCAGAGATTCCACGTTTGAGCATCACTGGTTTATCTACTTTTCCTAAAGCATCTAGGAGATTGAAATTTTGAGAATTTCGCGCTCCGACTTGGAAAATATCGATATAGTCAATCATGGATTCAATCTGTTCGACCATCATGACTTCGGTAATTATTTTGATACCAGCAGCTTGACATTTTTGATGAAATATTTTAAGTCCAGGAATACCCAAACCACGAAAAGAATAAGGAGAACTTCTTGGTTTATAAACTCCTCCTCTCATGATTCGAATATTATTTTCTACCAAATGCGCGACCGTACTTTCAATCTGTTCTTCTGATTCAATCGAACAAGGTCCTGCCATAATTTCAAATTTTCCTCGACCTATTTTGACATCATCGCCCAGATCAATTTGCGTATCCTGTACCTTCCATTTTCGGGAAACCAGCTTATACGCATCACTCACTCGATGAATATCTCGAATGCCTTCCATCGTACCAATAGATCGAATATCAAATTCCTTTTTTCCAACCCCAATGATGTAGTTTCCAAATTGAGTCGTCACTTCATTCGTCTTATAATCTATTGCTTTCAATTTATCTTTCAGTTGAGTCAACTGGTTGTCTTGAATATCTTTTTCTAATTGAATAATCATAATTATTATTTTTTACATTTAGTAAAATTGACCGCTTAAAACTGGTAAGCCATTAAACCACTTTTACATTTCTAATTCCATCAACAAATTCAGTAACTGTCTCGTTTATATTTTCAGTTTTTGCCAAAGCTCTAATAAAAGCGCTTCCGATAATCGCACCCTGCGCATATTGACAAGCTGTTTCAAAAGTAGCATGGTCAGAAATACCAAAACCTATCAATCTAGGATTCAGTAATCGCATCTGATTGATGCGTTCGAAATAAGCCAATTGTTCTTCAGAGATTCCAGATTTTGCTCCAGTAATAGAAGAGTTAGAAACCATGTAAATGAATCCATTGCTCAAATTATCAACCTGTCGAATCCGTGCTTCACTGGTTTGCGGAGTGATTAGAAAAATAATCTTCAAACTATACTTTTCGAATAAAGCTTTGTAATCATTTTCATAAACACCCATCGGCATATCTGGCAAAATCAATCCATCAATCCCTACTTCAGCACATTTTTTCAAAAAGGCTTCCTCTCCATATTGCATGACCTGATTGAAGTAGCCCATCATAATCAAAGGAATCCCCGTGTGTTTTCTGGTCTCTTCAATTTGTTGAAAAAGAATCTCCAAAGTCATTCCATTCTTCAATGCGACTTGACCACTTTCTTGAATCGTCGGACCATCTGCTAATGGATCAGAGTAAGGCATTCCGATCTCGATCAAGTCAGCTCCCGCTTTTTCTAATGATAAAATAATTTCTTGCGTCGACTCCAATTTTGGATAACCAGCCGTGAAATAAACATTCAATATATGCTTTCGTTTATTTGCGAATAAAGTGGTAATTCGATCCATCTTATTTGTTTTGTATTTTTTCAAAATAAGGAATGTAAGTTGCTAAATCTTTATCTCCTCTACCGGAAAGATTGATGACAATAATGTCGTCCTTTTTGTAAGAAATCTTGTCCAAAGCCGCGAAAGCATGTGCTGTTTCCAAAGCTGGAATAATTCCTTCTGTTCTGGCCAAATTAAAAGCAGCATGAATCGCTTCACTATCTGTTATACTGACCGCTTCGGCTCTTTTAGTATCAATCAAATGGGCATGCAAAGGACCAATCCCAGGATAATCCAAACCAGCAGAAATCGAATACGGTTCTACTATTTGTCCGTCTGCCGTTTGCATCAATAAGGTTCGGCTTCCATGTATCACTCCTTTTGTACCTAACACACTTGTGGCTGCCGACTCCCCACTATCAATGCCTAAGCCTGCGGCTTCCACGGCGACTAGTCTAACATTTTTTCGATCCAAATAATGGTAATAAGCACCTGCAGCATTACTACCGCCACCGACACATGCAATAATCATATCAGGATCTTCGCTTCCAGTTTGTTCTAATAATTGACCTTTCATTTCTTCACTGATCACCGATTGAAAGCGGGCGACCATATCTGGATAAGGATGTGGTCCTACGACCGAACCAATGATGTAATGGGTGTCTTCTGGATTGTTAATCCAATCTCTAATCGCTTCATTGGTCGCATCTTTTAAGGTTCGGCTTCCACTCATCGCAGGCCGAACGGTAGCACCCAACATCTTCATTCGAGAAACATTTGGTGCTTGTCTTTCTATGTCTACTGCTCCCATGTACACGATGCACTCAATCCCTTTCAATGCACAAACGGTTGCTGTGGCCACACCGTGTTGACCAGCTCCAGTCTCCGCTATAATTCTTTTTTTCCCTAATCGTTGAGCGATTAAAATTTGCCCAATTGTATTATTGATTTTATGTGCCCCGGTATGATTGAGGTCTTCTCTTTTGAGATAAATATTGGTTTGATATTTTTCTGAAAGTCGTTCCGCGAAATAAAGAGGCGAAGGCCTTCCTACATAATCTTTCAACAATTGGTTGAACTCTTTTTTAAAAGAAGGTTCTTCCATTAAGTGCAAATAATTGGTTCGTAATTCCTCTACATTCGGGTGCAACATTTCAGGAATAAACGCACCACCAAATTCTCCATAATAACCTCTTTGATCAACTGTAAAACTCATTGTCTTATTTTTTCGTTTAACTTAATAAAAATCTCTACCCCAATCTCGCGACTCATGATGAGCCAATCCATTTAAAAATATTTTTAATTTCTCTACATCTTTTTTTCCTGGTTCAATTTCAAATCCACTATTTAAATCTACTCCTTCTAAACGTAACAATCGTAATTTATTGATGGCTTCTAAATCATCTGGCCCGATCCCTCCACTCAAAAAGAAAGGCGTTTCTCCATGATATTTATTTAAAACATTCCAGTCAAAACTGAATCCATTTCCTCCGGGGTTTTCCCCTTTAGTATCGAATAAAAAATATTCACAGGAATATTGATAAGCTTGGGTTTGCGTAAAAACAAAATCATTATCAACCGAAAAAGCTTTGATGATTTTCAAACCTTTTTCTTTTAAATCATTGCAATAGAACAAATTTTCTTTTCCATGCAACTGGACATAATCCAACTTAAATTCTTCGGCTTTCGCCAAAACATATTCTTTCTCCGCGTCAACAAAAACACCCACTTTTTTGAGCCCTTGATTTTTCAATTTATCAAAGCCTGAAAAAGCCTCTCCTGGCAAATCTACAAACCTCGGAGACTTTTCATAAAATATAAACCCGATGTAATTGACCCACAATTGTTGAAGCGCTTCAACATTGGCTGGATCTTTCATTCCACAGACTTTTACTTCCATACTAGATCTTTTTGTAATCTGTAAATATTGTTGACAAACTCAGCACAAGTCTTTTGAGGATGTGCTGTTTTCATAAATAATTCTCCAATTAAAAATCCTTGAAATCCTGCTTGTTGTAATTCAATAACTTGTTCAGGATGGTGGATGCCACTTTCAGAAATACGGACGAGCTCTTTTGGAATTCCTGCAGCCATTTCAATGGAATGTTGAATACTTACTTCAAAGGTTTTTAGGTCCCGATTATTGACTCCCAAGACGTCAACTTGATCACTCAATTTCGCTAATTCTTCGATACTATGAATTTCCATCAATACCTCTAGTCCCAATTGTTTGGCCTTGGTAGCCAAGTCATGCAAGGTCGCTTTATCTAAACAAGCAGCGATCAATAACACGGCATCTGCACCGATACTTTTAGCTTCAATCAATTGATATTCATCGATCACAAAATCCTTCCTTAGGATAGGACAGAAATTGAATTTTCGAGCAGTCGTTAAATCTTCTCGTTGGCCACCAAAAAACTGTTCATCAGTCAAAACAGATAAGGCCGATGCGCCTGCTTGCATATAACCAATCGATACATTTTCAACTGAAGCATGAAGATTGATATCTCCTTTGGAGGGAGATCGTCGTTTGAATTCTGCAATGATCCCTAGTTTGTCTTCTCTTAATAGATACTTTTTCAAGGACACCACTGGCGTTCCAAAATAAATACTTTTTTCTAATAATTGAGTCGGATATAAAGCTTTGCGTTCCGCAACTTCTATTTTCTTTTGTGTAATGATTTTGTCGAGGATATTCATTTTTTCTATTTTTTAACTTCCTAAATTCTATATAGTTTTTATTTGTGTTAAATCTCCAAACTTATTCGTCAATGTAAATTATTAGCTATTATAAATATTCTTTAATTTTTAACAAATTGCGCATTTTTTAAATTGCGATTATCTGATTTGCTATTTTTATCCCGTTTTTGAACGCATGCGGGTGAAGCTTAAATATTGCCTTACAATTAATTCGCTGATATCCAATATCTTA